>JAIEEW010000246.1 GCA_029067255.1 Clostridia bacterium
GACGGTGGTCTCTTACACCGCCTTTCCATCCTTACCGACTTTCATCGGCGGTCTATTTCTGTTGCACTTTCCTTCAAGTCGCCTTGACCGGTAGTTAGCCGGCGCTCTGCCTTGCGGTGCTCGGACTTTCCTCATCCCTTGCGGGCTGCGATAGTCTGGCTGTCTTGCCGATAAATTATATCAAAAAAATCAATCGATGTCAATCGTGAACTTTTCAATTTTTACTTTTGTTACGTATCCGGAAAAATCAAGCGAATAAATATAACCGTCAGCCGTCGCAAGTTGAGAAAGTACAGGCGACGACACGTTGTATTTGGCTAAAATTTGAAGTTTTTTATCCGTCATATAGATATATCCGTCCGACGCGCCAAAGATAAGATTGTCGCCGTAAGGAATAACTCCGCTTTCTACCGTTGATACGTCGCCGGAAGTATAAGGCGACGTAAATACCAACGCTTTACCGCTCTTGCATTGATAAACCTTTTCAAATGTCTGCATATCAAACGCGACTACTCCGTCTTTTGCCGTAGCGTAATAACCGATACCGTCAACAACGTATGGCGAAGTAGCCGTATCGAGATTTATTCCGGTATCGCGCGAGCGAATTATCTTGCCGGTTTCTTTATCTACTTCAAAGAGTATACTCGTTGCCGCAACGTACATTTTGCCATCATATATCATAGGAGTAGCCGTGCGGTAACGCAATCCGTCCTTTTTGTTTGCCCAAACTCGTTTGCCGTTATATTTATTATACGCAATCAATTCATCCCAGTTCGCCCCTACGATCAGTTTGTCGCCGTCAATAAACATACGGCAAGGCGACGAACATGCTTGATCGTTAGTCTTTTCCCATATAAGCGAGCCGTCTGTCAATGAAAGACAAACGCTCTTCTGCGCGCCGCCGCAATATACTCGGTTCTCTTCGATAAGCACGTTTTGTCCCGTGTTTGCTGCAGCCATCAATTTGGTTTCCTTTACCCAAATCTCTTCTCCCGTTTGCGCGTCAAGACAATATACTCTGCCTTCAATATCCTGAGCCACAAGTTTGTCGTTTGAAATAGCAAATGAGTTTCTTATTGAATTTTTAGTTTCATATACCCAGTTGACTTGTCCGTTCTCTGAATTAAGCGACGTGATTGCGCAATTTTTTGGATAACCGTCGTCAACGGTAGCGACATAAAGATTACCGTTTGATAAAATCGGTTCGGCAAACTCGCCGTGTCCTGCTACTTTGACATGCCATTCAGCGCCTTCGCTAGGAACACTTCCGTCAAAATTGCGATATAACAAATGCGTATCTTGCAATTTATTTCCATTAAGTTCGAAAAGACGCGTAGCGGCAGGAGTGGAATCAATTCCGCCGCCGTCCGTCTTGCTCGTAGTTACGTTGAGTATTCCGTCAATATCGTTAAGATAATTATAATGCCAATGTCCGAATACCCACGCTATCAAACCTTTGCTCTTCAAATCAAGTTTATTCAATCCGTACTTAACAGTGAATCCATTTTCGTCAGGACAGTAATCATGGTTGAATATTATTACTTTCTTGCCTTCTTCAACATGTTCTAGATCGTTGGCAAGCCAACGCCATACGTCGCTATGTTTATATCTCGCAGGATAATCGCCTTTTGCAATAGCGCTTACCACATAGTGAATATCTCCTACGTCAAATGAGTAATTTACCGGCCCATATGTGCTTTCAAACAAATCTTCGCTGTATTTACCCCATTTTACATAGTCGTGATTGCCTATTATATATCTTACGGGAACGCCCATATTTTCCGTGTTCATATCGTCAATATGCCGTTTCAATCCGTCAACGTAGCAGATATCGCCCGTATGAATTATAAACGAAACATTTTCTTCTTTGGCGTCTTCGCGAATTTCATTTACCCATTCGCCCGCTCCTTCGCCGCCTATTTCCGTATCGGTAACCTGTAAAAATTTATGTACAGTTTCATCATTGTCTTTTTTATCTAAATGAAAATCGTAACCGTCTGTGTTTTTACCTATTTCGATATAATAGTTTTCCGTCCAGTAACCGCTCGGTATTGTTACGGTAATGAAACGTTGTTTGATCCAACCGTCAAGTTTGAACATTCCGTTCTCGTCTGTTTTGACTACATCCCTGCCGTTTGTAACTGCTACTCCCGCCACAGGTCTACCTGTGTCGCTTTCCAACACATAACCGCTGTACCTTTCGTTATTTACACCAAAATATATTCCTGTCGCAAGTCCGCCTAAAACAGCCGCCGCTATTATTGCTATCAACGCGACTATTGCTATTCTCTTTTTCTTTGCGCTATCCATTTCAACGCTCCTTTTTTCCGTCAATTTTATTTAGATAATACAGTCTTATTTCATAAGGTTTGAGATCTACTTCAAAACGTTCGCTTATCTCAATGCGTTCTTCATCTTCCGGATAAAACTCTTTTACTGAAATTTTTGCCTTTCCGAAATTAAGAAGATTTTCGTCAAAAACATATTTTTGCGGACTATCTGAACTGTTACGAACTGCAAGTATAGCGTTATTGCCGTCCTTTGCATAATATCCGTATACGTTACCGTCTTCCGGACGTTTTCCGAAAAACCTGCTCCTTTTTATTATATCGAAATTCTTCTCCGCCCATTGCAAAACTTCCGCAGCAACTTTATATCTTTCGCAATCAAACATCTTTGGAGTAAAATACATTTCTATAAATCCCGTACCTCTCATCATACACATGTACATATATTCCCTAAACTGTTTAAGGTCATATACAACCGTAGGATGAATAGACGACGGATTTTGAAGATTGCTTGTCATAGGCGGATTACAATTTCGCTCCGCATAGCAAGGTTCATGATTATACAAGTTGGATACGGGAAATTGAAGTTGTCGCGTTTCGAAAAAGTCCATATATCTTCCGTCCCTGTAATTTAAGCACTGCGACAAATTGTCGCCCTTGCCCGCATAACCCATATCCGAGCAATTATTAAGCCATATCGCGTCGCACCATTTCAAAAACCACGGACTGCAATGCGCGTACGACGTTACGTTTAGGAAAACGTCGGGACGAACTTTTCTTATGCGCTCAAAACCTTTTGTCCACTCTTCCCAAAGAAACGTATAAAAATATAACCCGTCTCCCTGTCCTTTCGGATGTCCGTGCTTAGCGGATTTGCAAGGAGTAATTGCGAATCCGTCTATTTTGAAATAACTTACGTTGTATTTTACGCAAAACTCCGCCATCTTTTCGCACAGATCTTTGATATAATGCGGATTGCAAGCGCAAATATCTTTTGACTGACGGCATTTTGGATAACCTATACTTTCTAAAAGTTTTGCATATTTATAAGTTTGTCTGGTATATCCGCCGCGGGGACCGAACCACACTCCGAATGTGGAATTTAATTCTTTAGTGAGTTGATTTTCTTTTTCAAATCCGTCAGCAAATTTATTATTATCAAACGTCCAAAATTTGGGAATCGTATAATCTGTCCAACCGTCGTCTACCACATAACAATCGAGCGGACGGAGTCCCGCCTGTGAAAAGCCGTCGGAAATCGCTCTGAACGATTCCGCTATTTTTTCGCTGTTTATATCCAGCATATTGTCGTACCAACTGTTGAATTGCATTCTGAATTTCGCAGGCTGCGCGGAGATCGTGAAAATATATTCGAAAAACTCGCTTCTCAACGTATGAAAATTCGCTTTTGATCCGCTACCTATTACAAACGGTATGCTCTCGTATGCCCCATTGTCTGCAATTTCTTTGAACTTTCTTCCGATATAATATTTGGAATACGTTTTTCCGTTTTCTATTCTGTTGTCAGCGACAGGAAACTCGCCGCCGAAAAACATATCGGACACGTAATAAGGCTGACCCATTGTCGTAATATATGCG
Source organism: Clostridia bacterium (assembly GCA_029067255.1). Classification (GTDB taxonomy): domain Bacteria; phylum Bacillota; class Clostridia; order Christensenellales; family UBA3700; genus RACS-045. The sequence continues at coordinate 3,888 of JAIEEW010000246.1, forward strand.
GGGATAAATACTCTCTTTTCTACTTTTGGTATGCTCCATACAAACTCTGCGTTTGCAACGTCAAATCCATCCAACTGAATATAATCTATCTCAACTTCGGGGTCGGATACTTTGAGCGTGATTTTCTTTCTCAATACTCCCGATTTCTCGTCATCATTATACGACACGAGTATATTCCAATCTATTCCGCCGTGAGTAATGACAAACTCCAACCCGAGAGAATTTTCATTGATCAAAGTAGCATCGTTGCTGTCAAAGAACGCTTTCTTCCTAAATATTGTATCTTTGACGAAATATGATATGCCGAATTCTATTCCGTCAATATCCATACGTTTGCCGCTGATTTTATTGATAAAATAAGACGAAACGATTTTACCGCCTGCGATTTCCACGCCTTTAATTACTTTTGAAGATACGAATTCCATAATTTCCACCGTAAATTGCTTTTTAATATATTTATAATATAATAACATATTAAATTAGCCTTTTCAAGGTGTAAATTGACAAAAAGGCTGATT
>JAIEEW010000247.1 GCA_029067255.1 Clostridia bacterium
TTTGGAAATTTTTCTTTCCGCCGCTAATCGCGTTTTCAGTTGTTTTTACAGGATAGGTGTAGGGGATAAAACGCTTTTCGGATTTGCCCGATTACGTATATATCTTATATTGATAAAATATTATAAAGGCAAGAGCGGACAATCTTTCGACCGTCCGCTCTCGCAGCATTTGTACAACCTTTTATAAACTTAATTGAATTTGTCAGTCTTTGATGGAGAAAAGTATCGCTCCGTACGTGGGGAAAGGCCAGTACTTGTCCGCAGTGTTCACTTCCATTTCGTCGGCGGATTTTCTCAATTCTTCCATTACGGGGAGCACGTCTGTGCGATAGAACATCGCTTTCTTCTCGATGTCGGCGAGTTTTTCCGCTTCGCGTACTTTTTCTCCGAGCGTTTCCACGCTCTTTGCGCTTGCGTCGTAGAGTTTGGCAAGTTTCTTTGCAGTCGTTAGTTGCGCGGACGAGCCGAAGCCGAGTTCCTTTGTGGCAATAGCGGTCTTTGCAAGTTCATTGATATAAGTAGTTACGGCGGGCAGGATTTGCTTGTTTGCCATATCTATCATAGTCAACGCTTCTATGTTCATTACTTTTGAGTAGTTTTCAAGCATTATATCCGTTCTGGATTCCACTTCCAAAGCGGAGAAAATTCCGTGTTTTTCAAACAGCGCGATATTCTTTTGGCTCTTGAAATAGGGCAGCGCTTCGGGAGCGGAAGCAAGGTTGAGAAGTCCTCTCTTCTTCGCTTCTTTTACCCATTCGTCGGAATATCCGTTTCCGTTGAATACTATTCTCTTATGTTCGATATAAGTCTTCTTGACAAGCGCTTTGATTGCCGACATAAGGTCTTGCGCGCCTTCGAGTTCGTTGGCAAACTGATCAAGAGATTCCGCGACTATCGTATTGAGTATGATATTTGGACCGGAGATAGAGAACGTAGATCCCAACATTCTGAATTCGAATTTGTTTCCCGTGAAAGCGAACGGAGAAGTACGGTTTCTGTCCGTAGCGTCTTTTGTGAATTTGGGAAGGGAACTAACGCCTATTTCATACTCGCATTTCGCTCTTTTGCTGTACGTTCTGTCTTCCGCTATTGCGTTGAGAATTCCGTCGAGTTCTTCGCCCAAAAACATTGATACGATAGCGGGCGGCGCTTCGTTTGCGCCCAGTCTGTGGTCGTTGCCCGCGCTGGCTACGCTCAATCTCAAAAGGTCTTGATATTCGTCCACCGCTTTAATAACAGCCGCAAGGAAGAGTAAAAACTGCGCGTTGTCTTCGGGAGTGTCTCCGGGTTCCAAAAGGTTTTCGCCTTTATCCGTACTCATTGACCAGTTGTTGTGTTTTCCGCTTCCGTTCACGCCTTCAAAAGGTTTTTCGTGAAGAAGGCATACCATATTATGACGGCTTGCTATCTTCTTCATCATTTCCATTGTCAACTGATTTGCGTCCGCAGCCACGTTGGATTGCGAGAAGATAGGAGCGAGTTCGTGTTGAGCGGGCGCTACTTCGTTGTGCTTAGTCTTTGCAAGCACGCCCAACTTCCAAAGTTCCGTATCCAGATCCGCCATATATTTGACGACTCTTTGTTTGATCGTGCCGAAGTAATGATCTTCAAGTTCCTGACCTTTGGGCGCCGGCGCTCCGTAAAGAGTGCGTCCGGTATAAATAAGGTCTTTTCTTTTTTCGTATACGCTTTTATCTATAAGGAAATATTCCTGCTCGGGTCCTACCGTTGTAATAACTTTATCTACGTTTTTGCCAAAAAGTTTGAGTATTCTGCAAGCGGTTTTGCTAAGCGCCTGCATGGATTTGAGAAGGGGAGTTTTTTTGTCAAGCACTTCGCCGGTATACGATACGAACGCAGTTGGTATGCAAAGCGTTCCGTCCTTGATGAACGCGTAAGAAGTGGGATCCCATGCGGTGTAGCCTCTCGCTTCGAACGTCGCTCTGATTCCGCCGGACGGGAAAGAAGACGCGTCAGGCTCGCCTTTGATAAGTTCTTTGCCGCTGAATTCCATGATTACTTTGCCGTCGGAAGTCGGTTGAATAAAAGCGTCGTGCTTTTCCGCCGTGATGCCCGTCATCGGTTGGAACCAGTGAGTATAATGCGTGCAACCTTTTTCGATTGCCCAGTCTTTCATCGCGTTGGCTATAACGGTAGCGCAAGAAAGGGAAATCGGAGTATCGTGGGCGATACAGGTTTTGAGTTCCTTGTAAGTGTATTTCGGAAGTCTTTCCTGCATAACGGTGTCGTTGAAGACTAAACTGCCGAAGATGTCTGACATTATCATAGTATATCTCCTTAAAAATCTTTTTCGATCAAAAAACAATAGGCGCTAAACGGGATTGTCCCCGATCAGCGCCTTTGCTATACTACAAGTATATATTTCTCGCTTTTCAATGTCAAACGTTTTCGATAGGTTTTTTAACTTTTTTCGGCTTTTTCCGACAGCAGAGCGTTTTTGCCGATCACAAAATATTACGCGTGAAAAAGGTAATAAAATTCTTTAATCATATTTATGGACGATTTGGCGATAAAATTATTATGACTCGATTTTTTAGACAATCGCCAAAAGTGATTGATATTTGTCAATAATGCGATATTTGTCTATTAAATCGCCGATTATAGAAGAAAATATTCTTAAAATACAAAAATTTAGCGTTGTAAAAAAATATTTTTTCAATTTATTTGACAAGGACAATACGGGGGAATTATAATGCGTACAAGACGAGAAA
>JAIEEW010000248.1 GCA_029067255.1 Clostridia bacterium
GTCTATGTTTGCAAGCAATTCCTTGATCGCTTCCGCGCCCATACCTACTCTAAACGAGCCAAGATTATCTTTGTATCTTGACTGTACGTCGGCAAGTTCCTTATCTTCGATAACGTCCTTAACGTTCAATTCGGTATTTCCTTTATCAAGTACTATATATTTATTGAAATAAAGTACCAAATCCACGTCTTTCGGGGAAAGGTCGAGTACAACGCTTATTCTCGAAGGAACGCCTTTATAATACCAAATGTGAGATACGGGAGCAGCGAGTTCGATATGACCCATTCTCTCTCTTCTTACTTTGGCTTTCGTAACTTCTACGCCGCACTTGTCGCAGATTACGCCTTTATATCTGATACGTTTATATTTACCGCAATGACACTCCCAATCCTTGGTAGGTCCGAATATCTTTTCGCAGAACAAACCGTCTTTTTCAGGTTTTTGCGTTCTGTAATTGATGGTTTCGGGTTTCAGAACTTCGCCGTGCGACCAAGATCTGATTTTTTCAGGAGAGGCAACGCCTATTTTTATTGAATCGAAATTATTTACTTCTGACATACCGCACCTCCTTAATTTTCGTCGTCTTCAAACATATTGTCGAAGATACTTTCATCGTCTTTGTCGTCCGCATCCTCAGCGAAAGGATTCGAATCGCCGAAACTGAATATATCGTCGTCGCTTCCCAAATCGAATATATCGACTTCCTTATCGGGAGCGGCTTCTTTCTCTTCGTAATACTCGGTGTCGTCATCGACGAGTTCTCTCAAACCGATTTCTTCTTTGTTCTCGTTGAGTACGTTTACGTCAAGACCGAGAGCCTGGAATTCTTTTATCAATACCTTGAAAGACTCCGGCGTACCGGGTTCCGTAATCGGAGCGCCCTTTACGATAGACTCGTAAGTCTTAACTCTTCCCACAACGTCGTCCGATTTAACGGTCAATATCTCTTGCAGGATATTTGCCGCGCCGTACGCTTCAAGCGCCCAAACTTCCATTTCTCCGAATCTCTGTCCGCCGAATTGCGCTTTACCGCCGAGAGGCTGTTGGGTAACAAGGCTGTACGGACCGGTAGATCTCGCGTGGATCTTTTCATCAACAAGGTGGCAAAGTTTGAGCATGTACATATAGCCGACCGTAACGGGATTTTCAAACTTCTCGCCCGTTCTTCCGTCGTAGAGTTCTATCTTTCCGTTTTCAGGCAAACCGTTTTCTTTAAGAAGTTGCTTGATGTCCGCTTCCGTCGCTCCGTCGAATACCGGAGTGGAAATATGCCATCCGCACGCTTTCGCTACTAAGCCCAAGTGAACTTCAAGTACCTGACCGATGTTCATACGCGAAGGCACGCCCAATGGGTTGAGAACTATTTGCAACGGAGTTCCGTCCGGCATGAACGGCATATCTTCGCGAGGCAATACTCTGGATACGACGCCCTTGTTTCCGTGTCTACCGGACATCTTATCGCCGACGCCGATCTTACGCTTTTGCGCGATATATACTCTTACGAGTTTGCTTACGCCGGGAGAAAGTTCCTTACTGTTGTCTTTCGTGAAGACTTTTACGTCCACTACGATACCCGACTGACCGTGCGGCAATCTCAAAGACGTATCTCTGACTTCTCTGGATTTTTCGCCGAATATCGCTCTGAGCAATCTCTCTTCGGGAGTGAGTTCCGTTTCGCCCTTAGGCGTAACTCTTCCGACAAGTATATCTCCGCTGTGCACTTCCGCGCCAGGAATGATTATACCGTCTTCGTCGAGATATTTGAGCGCATCGTCGCCGAGATTAGGTATATCTCTCGTGATTTGCTCTTCGCCGAGTTTAGTATCTCTGCTTTCTATTTCGTATTCTTCGATATGGATAGACGTAAATACGTCGTCTTTAACCAAATCTTCGTTGATAAGTATAGCGTCTTCGTAGTTGTAACCTTCCCAAGACATGTAGCCTATGAGAATGTTTCTACCAAGCGAAAGTTCCCCGTTGAAAGTCGACGGACCGTCTGCGAGAACCATACCTTTCATAACTCTGTCGCCCTTGTTTACGATAGGCTTTTGGATTATACAGGTGCCAGCGTTGGATCTTTCGAATTTCTGCAACGTATAAGTATCAAGACTCGTATCGTCGCATCTTACTTTGATTTCGCTTGAAGATATGCTTTCTACGTAACCGTCGTTTCTAGCGATCACCATAACGCCCGAGTCATAAGCGATCTTATGCTCGATGCCCGTGCCGATCAACGGCGCTTCCGGTCTCAAAAGCGGTACTGCCTGACGTTGCATGTTAGAACCCATCAGCGCGCGGGCGGTATCGTCGTTTTCAAGGAACGGTATGAGAGCCGCCGCAACGGAAACGAGTTGCTTAGGAGACACGTCCATATAGTCGACCTTGTCTGCGTCAAATTCGCGGATATCCGCTCTGTAACGGCAAGTTACGCGCGGAGTTGCAAACGAACCGTCTTCGTTGAGTTGCGCGTTTGCCTGAGCGACGATATACTTATCTTCTTCGTCAGCCTGCAAATATACGACTTCGTCGGTTACGATGCCTTTGCTCTTATCCACTTTACGGTACGGCGCTTCAATAAAACCGTACTCGTTTACTCTCGCGTAAGTAGCGAGCGAAGATATAAGACCGATGTTCTGACCTTCCGGAGTTTCGATAGGACACATACGTCCGTAATGGGTATGGTGAATATCGCGGACTTCGAAAGACGCTCTTTCTCTGTTAAGACCGCCGGGTCCGAGAGCGGAAAGTTTACGCTTATGAGTAAGTTCCGCGATAGGATTGTGGTGATCCATAAACTGCGACAACTGCGAAGAACAGAAAAATTCTTTGATCACAGCGGTTACAGGTTTGATATTTATAAAGGTCTGAGCCTTGAATTCGCCTTCGTCCTGAGTTACAAGCATCTTCTCCTTGATGCCTCTGTCGAGTCTTGTAAGACCTATTCTGAACTGATTTTGCAACAATTCGCCTACCGAACGTATTCTTCTGTTTGCAAGGTGGTCGATATTATCCTTTTCGCCAAAGCCTACCGAAAGACCGAGATTGTAACATACTGCCGCGAAAATATCGTCGTTGGTAACGCATTTTACAACGAGTTTATCCCTGTTTTCAGGCAAAGCGATAGCCTTTTTAAGACTTTCGACGTCAGGGTTTTCTTCCATCAACTTTCTAAGAGCGGGATAGTAAACCTTTTCTTTGATGCCCAATTCTTTAGGATCGCAATCTATATAGCAAGCGAGATCGACGGTGTTGTTGCCGATAAGTTTGAACTCCTTGCCGTCTTTTCTAAGAAGATAAACGACGTTGATACCCGCGTTCTGTATAGCGGTAGCGGTTTCGATATCGACTACTTCGCCTGCGGAAGCCAAAACTTCTCCTGTCATCTCGTTGATAACGTCTCTTGCGAGCGTCTGACCTTCCATTCTGGTAGCAAGACAAAGTTTCTTGTTGACTTTATATCTTCCGACTCTCATCATGTTGTACTTTCTATCGTCGTAGAAAGTCGAGTCGATAAGTTGAGCGATACCTTCCTGAGAAGGAATTTCGCCCGGACGGAGACGCTTGTAAAGTTCTATTCTCGCTTCTTCCGTATTTTTCGTGCTGTCTTTTGCAATGGTGTTGGAAAGTATTTCTTCATTGCCGAATACTTCGTAAATTTGCTCGTCGCTACTCAAACCGAGAGAACGCAATAATACGGTAGCCGCCACTTTACGGTTACGGTCGACGTTTACCCACAGAATTCCGTTGGTGTCTTGCTTGAATTCAAGCCACGCTCCCCTGTTGGGCATGATCGTCGTTTCGTATCTTTCTACTCCCGACTTGTCCACCGCGCTTACGCTGTATACGCCCGGGCTTCTTACCAACTGGCTGACGATAACTCTTTCCGCGCCGTTGATTATGAAAGAACCGTTGTCGGTGATTATCGGCATATCTCCCATAAACACTTCTTCTTCGGTTATTTCTCCCGTCGTCTTGCGCACTAACCTTACCTTTACGCGGAGCGCTCTGGCATAAGTCGTATCGCGGTCTTTGCATTCCTTGATCGAGTACTTGATCTCGTCGTCAAGTCTGAATCCCAGATAATGCAATTCGAATCTTCCGCCTCTATCGCAAACCGGCGAAAAGTCGTCCAAGACTTCCTGAATACCGGTAGTGATAAACTGCTTGTAAGATTCTTTTTGTAGTTCGATCAAATACGGGATATCAAGCGGCTCGTGAATTTTGGAGAAACATTCGCGTTCCGTATTGCCGTATTTGACTGTATGAGTTCTTTGAGGCAT
>JAIEEW010000249.1 GCA_029067255.1 Clostridia bacterium
GTTATCCGTTCTGTTGGAGATGCGACACTCCGCTTTTGTATTACGCAAGATCCAGTTGGTTTATCAAAATGACGGAAGTAAGAGAACAACTTCTCAAAAACAACGCTACGGTCAACTGGATGCCCCCGACGATAGGTTCGGGACGTATGGGCAACTTCCTTGAAAACGTGATCGACTGGGGTATATCTCGCGAAAGATACTGGGGTACGCCGTTGCCAATATGGGTGTGTCCCGATTGTGGAAAGACAAAAGTTGTCGGCAGCAGAGAAGAACTCGCTGCTTTGGGCGGATTGAAAGAAAATATAGAGTTGCATAAACCTTATATAGACAAAGTTACGTTCAAATGCGAATGCGGCGGAGAAATGAAACGTACTCCTGAAGTTATGGACTGCTGGTTTGACAGCGGTAGTATGCCTTTCGCGCAGTTGCATTATCCTTTTGAAAACAAAGAAGTATTTGAAGAGCAGTTTCCTGCGAATTTCATCAGCGAAGCGGTGGATCAGACTAGGGGATGGTTCTATACGCTTTTGGCTATATCAACTCTTCTGTTTGACAAAGCGCCGTTCAAGAACTGTATAGTACTCGGACACGTCAACGATAAAAACGGTATCAAGATGTCCAAACATAAAGGCAACGTAGTAGATCCGTGGTCTGTACTCGACGTTCAGGGAGCGGACGCCGTAAGATGGTATTTCTATTCGTCTTCCGCGCCGTGGCTGCCTTCGAGATTTTCCGCAGACAACGTTTCCGAATGTCAAAGAAAGTTTATGGGTACGCTTTGGAACACCTATTCTTTCTTCGTGCTATACGCGAATATAGATAAGTACGATCCTAGCAAATACGATCTCAAAGATTGCAAACTCTCGCACATGGACAAGTGGATACTATCAAATCTCAATACGCTGGTTGATTACGTCGACAAGTGTCTTGATACTTATAAGATCACTGAAAGTTCGAGAGCGATACAGGATTTTGCGGATATTCTTTCCAACTGGTACGTTCGTCGCGGAAGAGAGAGATATTGGGCGAGCGATATGAACGACGACAAGATAGCCGCGTATACGACGCTGTATACCGTACTTGTTACGCTTGCCAAAATCACTGCGCCGTACACTCCGTTTATGGCGGAAAGTATTTATCAAAATTTGGTAGTCAATTTCTTCAAAGACGCGCCCGAAAGCGTTCATCTTTGCGATTTCCCCGTAGCGGATATGACTATGGTGGACAAGAATCTCGAAGCGGATATGGACTTCGTATTGCAAGCGGTAGTACTTGGCAGATCTGCGAGAAATAAGGCTAATATCAAAAACAGACAACCGCTAGGCAATCTTTATATCTTGACGGATAAGAAAGTAAACGACGTGAATATTTTGGGATTGGTGGCAGACGAAATCAACGTAAACAACTGTGAGATAGTCGCCGACAAATCCAAATTTATGACATATGAACTCAAACCGCAACTCAAAACGTTGGGACCGAAGTACGGCAAGCAGTTGGGAGCGATAAGACAGTTTCTTACTACTTGCGACAACGCAAGCGAAATCGTGGATTGCGTAAACGGCGGCGGAGTATATAAATTTGAAGTCGACGGAACGAAAGTGGAACTTGCTCTCGAAGACTTGCTCATCACGCCTGTAAACAAGAGCGGATACGCGCTTGAAAACGATAATTCTATGACTGTGGTAATAGATACGAATCTTACCGAAGAATTGATTAACGCGGGCATAGCGAGAGAACTCACTTCCAAAATACAGACTATGCGTAAAGAAGCGGGATTTGAAGTAGTAGACCATATTAAGGTCGCTTTTGAAGGCAAAGGCAAGTGCGCTCAAGTACTCAAAGAAGATAAGAGTATTTGCGAAGGCGTATTGTGCGATCAACTCGTTGAAGGCGTTATCGACGGATATAAAAAGGAACTTGACGTAAACGGCGAGAATATCACTATCGTCGTAGCAAAGATTTAACGGCAATGATAAAAGTAGCGCGGGACTGGAAGGATTATGAGATCATCGCTACCGGCGACGGTCAGAAGTTGGAGAGATGGGGCAAACTCGTTTTGCTCCGTCCCGACCCGCAAATCATTTGGAAAAGCAACCGTCCATTGGATAAGGAAAAATCGATAAACGCAAAGTATATTCGTTCTAATCAAGGCGGCGGAAGATGGGAATACAAGGGAAACGTCCCCGAGAATTTTACCGTCGAGAGAAAAGGTCTTGCTTTTTCGCTTAAACTTATGGGATTTAAGCATACCGGACTTTTTCCCGAGCAGGCTGTCAATTGGGACATAATGCAGGAACTTATAAA
>JAIEEW010000025.1 GCA_029067255.1 Clostridia bacterium
GCTACGGTGTTGTTTCCTTTATCTTTTACCTGTATACTGAATTTCACGTTATTCAGTTTCTTACCAAAATATGCGGGTGTTGCGCTATCTATACTAAACGTATCTACGCTCAGCGTTCCTTTTATTATTGTTACCTGCTGCGTTTTGCTCAACTTCTCCGTATGCGTCCACAACGGCTCGTCTTTATCTTTGAGCGTATATTCCAACGTATACTTGCCCGTTTCTTTCACATTCTTCAATACGCAAGTGTTACCCGTCTCCACAGCCGTTGTTGCGCTGTCTTTATACCATTTGAAAGACTTTGCGGGACTGTTCATTCCCGGACCGTTGGAAGTTGCAGTCAACGTTATATCTCCCGTCCCGTATTCAATTGTGTCCGTACTGTCTTTCGTAAAACTATTTGACAGCGTAAAGTCCGCCGTAGCGTTGGGATTATCCCATACTGCGTACAACGTTATATCTCCGTACATATTAGACGGCATTGCAGTAAACGACCCGCTCTCGCCGCTCTTATCCGTTGTCCATCCTACAAACTTATGATTGCTATCCAGCGCGCTTGCCGTAGGCAACGCTAACGACGTTCCGCCATCGTATTTGATATCCTTTATTCCTAGACCAACGTCTCCGCTTGTCTTGTAATTCTTGAACTCAACGTTGAATTGCGTCTTAACCAAACTGTTTATTACCGGAGAATTCTCTATGCTGTACGTAGAGTTTATTTTATTTTTATCCCAAATAGAGTTTGTTAACGGACTTGATGTAGCCTTAGCGTTATTCCACATAGTATCCATATCGGAAATTGCCGTACATGAGCCGTTTATATATTTCGTCTCGATTCCCGCTACAAGCGGATCATATGCATGACTTTTAACATACTGAATATTATTCACATCAACCGATATCGTTGAGTCCAAATGAGATACGATGGTAGACCATGCAGTTACGGGATAAAATGTATAACTGTCATTTTCAGACTGAAAATACACGTTCTTAACTTTAATATTAAAGGAGTTCGCTGTTTGACATACGACTTTTTGCGAATAAATAGGAAATATTCCGGCATATAATCCGCCGCCGGTAGAACCGATATTTGGCGTGGGATTAAACTTCGCCGTACAGTTTTCGATCCTTGCTTCAGAAACTTCGGATAACAATCCCGCTATAGCGCCCATATAATAAGGTATCACAACTCTCGGCGCATCAGTGGTGTATTCAGAATGACAGTCCAAAATCGTAATTGCTTGCGCATGCCAAACCATGCCAATAATTCCGCCGCAAAAGACGTCTTTCCCCGTATCTATCCCGCTTACGGAAAATTTTGCCGAACATCTATAATGTAAACTTTTGCTTTCTCCCACATCAGGTCGATGCGAACCGCCTGAAATACCGCCGCAATATACTTGATTTGGAGTATTTGTAGTCCTTGACATGACACCTTGCGTATGACAATTCAAGATTTTTCCATTCAAAGTATATCCTATTATCCCGCCGGAACTACCGTCAACATTAACTATACTATAATTAACGTTATTTAAGTCAGTTACCGTACCTATGTGTAGCGCATCAAACAAACCTGTATTTTTTCCGTTCCCGTCTTCTAATATATTATAAAAAGAATGTCCCAGTCCGTAAAACGTCCCGTCAAAATACGGAACTGAATTAAACGTTACTCCGTTGAAATCCAAATCCTTCGCTAATACAAAATACTTGCCGCTACCGTAATCGGTTATTCCGCTTGTAGTATCTCCCATATCGGCTGCAAATGCATTCCATCTTGCTATTGAATCTATTACAAACGGATTCTCTTGCGAGCCGTGCCGTTGAGATGAATTAACTACCACTGTCGTCGTATCGTCGCTTATCGCTCCGCTGTGCATTTGTTCTACCTTTGTATAATCGGTATACTTGTAAGTTGAACCGTGGTACAACGTCCCATAAGTCGAATTTAACGTTACGCTCGCAGTAGGTTGCAAAACCTTCTGATTTCCTGTATTTTTATAAAATATAGGATTTGTCGTCAACAAAATCAGTAACAACGTTATACTTGTCAGCGCTACAATTAAAACGCCTGTTGCAAGTTTTTTTCTCTTCTTCCTTATATCCATTTTTTTACCCCATTTTGTATACGGTCAGGAAAAGTGTACTTTTCCTGACCCGCAAATATTGCAAAACGCTTTCGATTATTGTATACTTA
>JAIEEW010000250.1 GCA_029067255.1 Clostridia bacterium
TTTCCTGACCCCGAGATATTGCCAAACGATTTTCATTATTGTATACTTATAGTGAAAAATTGCCCGATTTTTGAGCAATTTTTAAGTAAAATGTTAAGTCAGGAAAAGTACACTTTTTTTGGAATTATGTAATATTTTGCATAAAATAGAAAAATATCGGCTATTTGCCGATATTTATGTAAGATCTTATTCTATATAATTTGTCGCGTATTAAAAAAATCATTTTTGCGCGTTATTATTGTTTTGAACGCTCAATTCTTCTAAGGCTTGTTCATATTTTCTGTTGAGTTGCGCGACCGCTTCTCTATTGTCGAGATGTAATTTCATAAGGTCGCAATCAAGTACGCTCCTGCCTTTATAAGTCTTGATGGCAAACTCGCCGACTACTTTCAAAGTAAGCACTTCGTACCAGTTGAACTGGCTGGGGCTTTTGCAGACGTAAGTTTTGCCTTCGTCTTGGAATTTATATTCTACGTAATAAATCGCTACTTTGCCTGAAGTCTTTTCTGTGCCGTAAGACACGAAGGTAGCCGTAGTATTTCTTCCCAACGTTTCTACCTGCAGATCGCGTTTTATTTTTACAAGTCTTAATATAGACGCGACGCTAAGAAAAACCCCCGCCGCAAGCGTAAGCGCGGACACGACGTAACTTGCCGCGCTTGCCGTTTTTGCCAAATATCTGTAATAGACAAGCAACACGATGCCCAAAACGACGACTACGCCGCCTATTACGCAAGGCTTGATAACGTTTTCCTTTACGCTGAGTTTTTTCATATCAATCCTTGTTGTAGATTATTCTTCCGCAGTTGGGACATTCCTGAATTTTCAATCCTTCGGAAAGTTTGTCTATAATATCGCTTGCGACTTCCATACCGCAACCGCCGCAACTGCTCGGCTTGATGAACGGAACGAAAACAGGACGTTTTTTGTTGGCTTTTACTTTTTTGTAGTTATCAAAAAGCGCAACGTTGAGATCCTTTTCCAAATCTTTGAGTTCTCTCAAAATCTCGCTCGCTTCGACAGACTTCTCTTTTTTGAGATTGTTAAACTCTTCCGTATATACTCTGTAACTCTTCGACGACTTGCCCGCTTGTTCGTATTCCTTTTTATACTTTGAATTTGTTTCGCTCAACTCTTTGTTTATTCTGGAAATTTCCTTTTCCAACTCGTCAGCGCGCTGTTCGAGTTTTTCCAGTTGTTTTGCAAAATAATCAAGTTGCTTCTCGTCGCAATCGGGAAGATCTCCGCCTGCGATTTCTTCTATCTGCTTATTTATCTCAACCAAAGCGGACATATTCTTCTTTATATTTTCCATAGCGGCTTCCGCGCTTTCGTTGAGCCTTGTCAACGTATCGTAAGACTGCTTGGTTGCGTTTTGATAAAATATCATTTTTTTCGCGGGATCGCTTGTTTTGAGTTCGTTTTCCAACTTAAACAGTTTCATGTCCACTTCCTGATACTTCAAAATCTTTTCTATACTCATATTTTACTCCTTTTCCACGTAGGTGGCTTTTGTTACTTTATATTGTGATAAGGACTTACGTCCGTTTGCGAAATAACGGTGATCGCTGAAAATTCTTTAAGGTATTGCTGGAAAATCTTCTCGCAGAATATTTCGCTTTCAAAATGACCGACGTCTATAAGCGACAACGAATAATCCACTACTCTCAAAGCGATGGAAATCTTGCTTTCTCCGCCTATGACGCAGTCTACGCCGTTATCTCTCGCGTATTCTATCAACTCTTCGTCTCTTGCTCCCGCGCCCACGCAAAGCGCGACTTTGGTTATTGTTCTATTTTTATCCCCGACGTATTTTACGTTGGGATCGTCCAAAATACGGGCGACTTTTTTTGCCAACGAAATAAGATCCGTATTTTCTAACGTTCCTTCTCTCGCGCATCCGTCGATAATCTTCACGTCTTTCATACCCAAAAGATCTGCGACGTAATCGTTGAGTCCGCCTTTGCAACAATCCAAATTCGTATGGCAACTGTATAGATTGACCGCATATCGTTTCGCCAAATCCAAAAGGCTTTGTTCGTAACGATCAATTTCTTCTCCAAATACGGACGGATGATGCGTTATCAAAAGATTACAACCTTTACTCTTACACTCTTCAAGAGTATAATATGTAACGTTTTGAGCAAGCATAATCCCCTTAACTTCGCTATTAGGATCGCCGTAATTGAGTCCCGCGCTGTCAAAATCAAGCATTAAAGACAGCGGCGCGCGATTTTCTATAACGGATATAACGTCTTTTACCTTAGGCATAACTCACCTTGTTTTCGCGTTTGTATCTACTATCTCGAAGATGCGCCGCAAAATCCTTCCTTCTTTACTCTTATCAGCGTAATCTTCCAGTCTTTTGAATTTTTGCCGCAACTCTTCCAAATATGAAACAAAGTCGGGATTGTCTACGCAATTTTTTCCCAAATACAACTCCTCTTCGCTCAGTCTGCAATCTCTGCCGTCGCTTGACGCAGCCACTATCACGCTGTAAAACTTACCGCCTTGTCCGACGATAAAATCTTTTTCTACGTACAGCGATCCTGCGGATAAAAATTCGCGTAATTCAATCGTGTTTTTGTGCGCGACCAGAATCAATCTTTCTATCCCCGCAGGCATATTGGAAAGTATAGACATTATCTCTTTGCCGCCCATACCCGCTATTACGGCGCAGTCCGCTTCGCCGTCCGCGATAGGTTCAAAACCGTCGCCGCATCGAAATTCAATATTATCTATACCGCATTTTTTTGCAAGCGCGACTGCTTTGGCAAGCGATTGAGACGATATATCGCAAGCGATAGCCTTTTCCGCTCTATTCTCCGCCAAAGCGCATACCGCTACTTTTCCGTGATCGCAGCCTATGTCGGCAATTACTCTGCCTTGAATATTGTCGACAACGGCGCGTAATCTGCCGTCAAGTTTAAGCGACGCTATCATGGCTTGCCGATATAATCTTTGAGTTTTTTGGTGCGGTTGGGATGACGAAGTTTTCTCAACGCTTTGGCTTCGATCTGTCTTATACGCTCTCTGGTTACGTTGAACTCTCTGCCCACTTCTTCAAGCGTTTTGGGACGGGAATCGTCAAGTCCGTATCTCTTTCTGATAACTTCGTTCTCTCTGGGCGTAAGCGTACTCAAAACTTCAAGCAAATGCTCTTTAAGCATTCTTGTTTCCGCTTTCTCGGCGGGAGACGCCGAAGTATTATCTTCTATAAAATCTCCGAGATGGCTGTCTTCTTCTTCGCCGATAGGCTTTTCCAAAGACACAGGATCTTGCGCGATCTTCTGAATCTCGATAACCTTTTCTTCGGTTATTCCCATTTTTTCGGCGATTTCGGCGGTTGTGGGTTCTCTGCCCAAAGTCTGCAAGAGTTGTCTGGATACTCTGCCCGTCTTATTGATAGTTTCTACCATGTGTACGGGGATTCTTATAGTTCTCGCTTGATCGGCGATAGCGCGGGTAATGGATTGCTTTATCCACCACGTAGCGTAAGTGGAAAACTTAAAGCCTTTGGTATAGTCGAATTTTTCCACCGCTTTCATAAGACCCAAATTGCCTTCTTGGATAAGGTCAAGGAATTGCATGCCCCTGCCGACGTATCTTTTTGCTATCGATACGACAAGTCGCAAGTTGGCTTCGCTAAGTCTGTTTTTTGCCGCGACGTCTCCTTCGCTCATTCTCTGCGCGAGTTCCTTTTCTTCATCCGACTGCAAAAGGGGAACTTGTCCTATATCTTTAAGATACATCTTTACCGAGTCGTCGGTAGTCGCGTCGATTCCGTCAAAAGCGATTTCTTTTATGTCTTCGCTCTCTTCCTGTATTTCCACGCCGGAATTTTTGAAAATCTCAAATACAACGCTCGTTTCGTCAGGTAAAAGCGAAAGTTTGTCCGTCAACTTTTCAAACTCCGTCATAGTCATGACTTTGTTCTTATAGTTGGTGGCGATTTTGACCGCTTCGCTTCTTATCTTCTCTTCGCGTTGAAGAATTTTCTCGCTTTGTTCTGTCTTTTCTTCGTTCATACAACCTCCGGATTATTCTTTTCGTTAGTGTTTTTTCATATTGTTTTGGGCAAGTTGGCTCATCATTATAAATCTCGCTTCTTCGTCGTTTTCGCTGTCTATGGCGTGAGTAAGCGCTCTTTTACGTTTCTTATTGCCTTCTTTGACGATCTTCTTTACGCAATCGTCGAAATATACTTTGGCGATATCGTCGCCTATTTTACTTCCTTCGTCAAGCACCGCGCGTACTTCCGCGTTGCTTTCTTCCTGAGTAAGCAATTCTTCCGCGGTATTATTACCGCTATCCTTTTTTGCTCTATAAAGATCGTAAAGCGCTTTTTGCTTAGCGTCCACTATATACTGCGAAAGGTCGGTATCGCAAGTCGCGTTTTCCACTCCGCCGAACAAGCCGTATAAAACGTATCTGACCGCCCTGTCAAAAGCCGACGCGCCCAACTTGACCTGCTCTCTCGGTACTGCCGCTATCGCCGCTTCGCTCACGTCCAACTGCCGTCTTAACGTATCTTTTCCCAGTCCGGTTTTGTTGGCAACGTACTCGATATAAGCGTCTATCATAGCCGGATCTTCGAGCGATTTGACTATCTTCATCGCTTCTACCGCATACTTGCCTTTATCCTGCGGGGACGAGAGATCGTATCCGCTCGCCAAAATATTCAGTTTATGCTCAAAAAGCGGTTTGGCTTCTACAAGCAATTTAAGATAACTTTCCTTGCCGTACTTTCTCACGTATTCGTCGGGATCGAGTTTTTCAGGCAGACTTACTACGCGCACTTCCAGTCCTTGATTGTACAGTATATCCAACCCGCGCATTGTCGCTTTCTGTCCCGCGCCGTCGCCGTCATAACAGATAACTACTTTATCGACGTATCTTTTTATAAGTTTCGCTTGCTCCTGCGTAAGCGACGTACCCATTGACGCAATAGCGTTTTTCACTCCGCTTTGGAAGAGAGATATCACGTCCATATATCCTTCGACGACTATAAGTTCCTTTACCGCGGTTTCGAGTTTTAGTTTCTTGACCGAGTGCTGACCGAATATTTCTTTGGACTTATTGAAAAGAACGGTTTCTCTTGTATTCTTGTATTTAGGAAGAGAGTCGTCAAGAACTCTTCCGCCAAACGCGACGACCTGTTTGAGATTGTTGATAATAGGCACTATCAACCTGCCCGCCATAGTATCGACGGCGTTGCCCGATTGCGACATATCGACAAGTCCCGCTTCCTGCATATTTTCTTTTGAATAGCCTTTTGCGGTGAGATACGCGACCAGTTGATTTCTTCCTATAGAATAACCCAAACCGAAAATAGTAGCAGTCTGCATGCTTAGTCCGCGCTTTGCAAGGTAATCTCTCGCAGGCTTGCCCGCGTCGGATATAAGATTTTGATGGAAATAACCTGCGGTATCTCTCATCATCTCAAACAACTTGTCCTTATGTTTTTTCAAATTAGCATTTCCGTCGTTTTTTGTAAAATCCGGAACAGGCATACGGTACTTGTCCGCAAGTATCTTTATCGCGCCCATAAAATCCGTGTGTTCGATCTCCTGCACGAAAGATATAGCGTCGCCGCCCGCTCCGCAACCGAAACAGTGATAAGACTGAGTTTGCTCATAAAGACAAAAAGAAGGAGTTTTTTCATGATGGAAAGGACAGCACGCCCATTTTCTGCTTCCCCGTTCCTGCAACGAAACGTAATGGGAAACGACTTCCGCGATGTCTGCCTTAGATTTCAACTTTTCCAACCACTCGGAAAATATCTCTGCCATCTTCTACCTCTCTTTTGTTTACATAATTATTATACGTCGCAAATCGCTTTTTTCCTTAACTAAATTCAAAATAATATAAATAAATATAAAAGCGGAAACAAAATATGCTCCCGCTTTTGTCGTTAATGTAGTTATTATTCCGCCGTTTTGGATAAATCCGGTTTGTCTTTCGGTTCTTTTATATACTTAGAATTTACGCGCATTGCGTTGAGTATTGCAAGTACCGCTACGCCGACGTCTCCAAACACTGCGATCCACATATTCGCTATTCCAAACGCCGACAGTATGAGAATGGCAAGTTTTACGATAAGAGAGAACCAGATATTTTCCAACACGATCGTCATAGTCTTTCTTGCAATACGCTTTGCAAGCGATATTCCGCGCAAATCGTCTTTCATCAATACGATATCCGACGCTTCGATCGCAGCGTCGCTTCCTACTCCGCCCATAGCAATACCTATATCAGATCTCATAAGAACCGGCGCGTCGTTAATTCCGTCGCCGACAAAACACAGCGCGTCGTTCTGCCCCTTTGTCCTTAACATATTATCGACTTCTTCTACCTTATTCTGCGGCAAAAGCGACGCTTTGTATCCCGTAAGACCTATTTGACTTGATACGCTCTTTGCGATCGCTTCGTTATCGCCTGTGAGCATAACGGTTTTGCAACCCATTGAATTAAGTTCGCCGATAACTTCTTTTGATTCTTCTTTTATTTCGTCGGCTATAAGCAACGAACCTATGAACTTACCGTTTCTTGCGACGTACACAACAGTGCCAAGTCCGTTTTCTTTGACGTACTGGATTCCGTTCTGCTCCATCAGTTTTTCATTGCCGCAATAGATTTTATCTTTGTCGTTACTTGCCACAATACCTGCGCCCGCTATATTCGTAAGGGTATAACCTTTTTCCACTTCATTTCCGTAGGCGGACACAATAGAGCGAGCAATAGGATGATTTGAATCCTGCTCCGCAATGGCGGCAAGTCGCAAAATCTCGTCTTTATCGCTTTCGGGGGAAATCTTCGCTACTGCAAAGTTGCCTTTTGTAAGCGTTCCCGTTTTATCAAAGACAAATATATTCGCTTTATTGAACTTTTCGAGATAATTCGAGCCTTTTACCAATATTCCGTATCTCGACGCTGCGCCTATACCCGCAAAGAAAGACAACGGTATGGAAATAACCAAAGCGCAAGGACAAGACACTACTAAGAAACTTAAAGCGCGGTACACCCAGGTCGACCATTCGGAAGTTATTGCGCCGGGAATTATCGCAAGCAATACTGCCACGATAACGACCGCCGGCGTGTAATACTTCGCAAATTTAGTAATGAAATTCTCCGCTTTGGATTTTTGACTTGACGCGTTTTCAACAAGGTCGAGTATTTTAGATACGGTTGAGTCATAAAATTCTTTGGTAACTCTCGCTTCTATTTGCGAAGTCAGATTCACGCAACCGCTTATAACTTCTCCGTCAACGCCAACGTCGCGCGGAAGCGACTCTCCTGTCAACGCTTTTGTATCTAGCGTAGTTGCTCCTTTTACGATAACGCCGTCCAAAGGCACTTTTTCACCCGGATTGACAACTATTATATCTCCGACCTTGACTTCGCTCGGATCGACCTGCTCAACCGCGTCCGCGCGTTTGACGTTTGCATAGTCAGGACGAATATCCATAAGCGCGGAAATAGATTTGCGCGACCTGTTCGTAGCAAACGACTGAAACCACTCGCCTACTTGATAGAACAGCAGCACGGCGCACGCTTCGTCAAAACCTTCTATTTCTTGTCCTGCAACGCCTCTGTATATTCCAAGAGCAAACGCGCCCAGCGTAGCAACGCACATCAGGAAGTTTTCGTCGAATACCTGACCGTGCGAAATGTTGCGTACCGCTTTCCAAAGTACGTCGTATCCGATTATCAAATATACCGCCAAATACAGCGCGAAGGGAAACGACCAGCCATAACTACTGTCAAATACTTCGCCAAGTTCGACAACCAAATCGGTAATGAAAATTATACCGAATAAGCCGAGAGCGACGAGTATGCGTATAAGATTTTTCTTTTCCTTCCTGCTCATTGCTACCTTTTTCATAAACCTACTCCATTTTATTAAAGTATGATCCTGCAATCGGGTTCAACCTTTCTGCAGGTTTTTACCACTTCTTTCATAATCTCGTCAAATCTTGCGTCGTCTGCTTCGATGGTCAATTTCTGACTCATAAAACTTACGTTTGCAAAAGTAACGCCGTCAATTTTGGCGATCGCTCTTTCCATTTTTGCCGCGCAATTCGCGCAATCCAAATCTTCCAACTTAAATACCTTTTTCATAAAATATCTCCTATATTTTTTTATTTCTATCTGCTTTCGCAGTTTAGATTCTTGCTTCATTGAATATTTATATTATTGAATAAACATTCAATTGTTATTCCTTAAAAAACAGGGGGTTGCCCTGTATTTAGGATATCATTCGTTTACGTGCGTTAAACCGTACTCCAAGATTTTGGTTACGTGATCGTCATCCAACGAATACTTTACTTCTTTGCCTTCTTTAGTACCCTTTACTAACTTTGCCGAACGCAAAACCCGTAACTGATGGGACACTGCCGAAATGCTCATTTCCAAGATCTCCGCTATTTCTCCGACGTACAAATCTCTTATCTGTAAACATTCCAGTATCTTTGCTCTAGTCGGATCGCCGAACATTTTGAAAAGTTCTGCGAGACTGTATATGACGTCATCATTTGGCAACATGTTCCGTATCTCTTGCGCGGAATCAACTCTTTGCTTCGTATCTTCTGCCATAACACCCCCAATAATTGAACGATTCTTCAACTGTTCAATAACAGTATATGCATTCTTGCCGCTATTGTCAACTGTTTTTTTGAATTTTCCAAAATTTCTCTTCTAAGTCTAAGATTTGTTTCGCAAACCCTTATGTTCGTAGTATTTGACAAAAGTTCGACTTCAAATTCACTTACAATTACCAAACGTAAAATACTCTCATGTAAAGTATTTAATTTTTATCCTTTCACTATTTCGTAAATATTTTTGCCGGCTAGTTTTTCAAAATACTCTTTCAACTCAATATTTTTATCCCATTTTTCTTGCGGATAACAGCCGTAACGCTTTTTTACGTCTTCCATACGCTCTTCTATATCAACTACTCCGTCCGCAGCGCCTAACGCGTCGGATATTTGAATAAGCCTGTCGTAATCGTCATATTCGGCAGATTTCAACGCGTCTTCAAGTTCCTTCTGCTCGTCCGGCAAGATATCAAACTTGCCTATATAAGTATTTATATCGCGAATGCCAAACGAGTGCGTAAGACATATTTGCGCGACTTGCGGATATCCTAATTCAAGCATATATTTCCAACCGTCATAAACGTGTCCCAGATGTTTTATACCAAACCTTCTTCCTATGTCGTGCAACAGTCCCAGAATATACGCCTTTTCGCCGTCCATACCGCAAGCGAGAGCGATCTTCTCCGCGCAAATCGCAACGTTACGAGAGTGATTCCCCCACGCGCCAACGTTCAACGCTTCCGCTTCTTCTAATAGTCTTTCCGCTTCTTCGCGGGTGGGAAGATGGTTGTTAATAAATGCCATAGATTACTCCCTTTCAAACCCATCGATTTTTTACCTTGTTAGGTTTTTACTGATTAAACAATAAATAAAAAATCAGCCGTTTGACTTCAGCAACAATAAAACTCAAGAAAAAATATATAAAATAAACATTACTCCTTACTAAAGGATAAGTTATTGATTTTTAGTTGAAACTTATATCATTTATCTAGTGTTTCCAAATCCATCGTATAAAAAATCCTTTTTCCTACTTGATTTGTTTTTATTAAATTCTGATTTAACTCTAACACTTTTTTAATCGCCGTATATCCTAAAGACGAAAGTTCTTGCAAATCTGACATCGTAAGTCCTTCGAATCCGAACAACGCATTTTGCAATAAATAGTAAAGCAGTGCCCAGTATTTCGGTTTGCCTTGATATTTATTTTGTAAAATAGATTCGTAAAAATCAAGTTTTTCTTCTTTTTCACGAAGTTTAATATCCATATGAATCAAACTTGTTTTTATAAAATCTAAAAAACTAGTAATGAACGGCGTTAAGTCTCCCCTGTTTATTTTGTTATTAGTTATTATAAAGAGTTTATTATACTTGCTTCTGTTTTCTTTTATTACGACTGAAAGTCCGTAACTTATAAGATTATTAAGTTCTTTAGAAAGCATATAACTACTTATAAACCTATTCATACGCCCATTTCCATCATAAAATGGATGTATATATCCTAATAAATAGTGAAATATTGCGATATTTATAAGTTTATTTCCTTTATCTCCATTCAAAATGTTCAATGCTTTCTCCATTGCTTCATCTATAGATTTTTCCGGCATAAGACCGTGATGAACCATTTCTTGTTTATTACTCCATACGCTAACATCGTTTTTTCTAAAGTATTTACCATCAGGCGCATTTTCTGGACATGCGGCAACTACTTCCTGCAAAACTATTTCGTCATACAGTTTTCGTATACTTTCACAACTTTTTAAATCTATTTCATCATGTTGCATTATCCTTTCATACTTTTTTACTAAATTAACAAGTCGCAAAGTCTTATCTTTATTCCCTAAATTATCAAGAATATCGCTTATTTCCCGTTTAGTACTATAAACACCTTCTATTTCATTTGTAATATTAATTTCATCTATTAACTTATTTCT
>JAIEEW010000251.1 GCA_029067255.1 Clostridia bacterium
TAATTATTTTCTCTGCAATAATTTATTATCTCTATCGCTAGATCGTCAAGATAAAGAATATTTTCCTTTATCGAACCGATAAACGCCAAATGCAACGCCTTCTGCTGGTCTCGAAACGCGGGCGGCACCGCTCCCGGAGTGTCTAAAAGTTCTATCCCCTGCGCAAGGCTTACCCATTGCTTTCCGCGCGTTACCCCAGGTCTATTACCCGTTACTGCCCTTTTGCTTGCGCAAAGTGAGTTGATAAGAGTAGACTTTCCTGTATTAGGTACGCCGACAACCATCGCTCTTATGCTTTTGTTAGCGCCTTTGGCGGCGTACTTTTCAAGCATAGGCTTGTTTATCTCTCTGAGTTTGTCTATTATAAGATTTTTTTGTCTTCCCGACAAATTGTCCGCGACAACAAAACTTTTCCCTTGCGCGGAGAAATACGACGTCCAACGCTTGACGTCTTTCGCTTCGACAAGATCGCTTTTTCCGAGAATATAAAGCGTGGGTTTTCCCGCTATCATTTCGTCAAATTCGGGATTAAAACAAGATGAAATTGCGCGACAATCAAGAACGTATATTACGCAATCGACTTGTTTTACCGATTCGCGCATCATTCTCATCGCTTTTGTCATGTGTCCGGGATACCACTGAATATGCATTACTCTCTTCCTTCCGCAAACATTCTGTCGTATATATCGAAAACTTCGAAAATTACGTTGTCATCGTCGACTTCGTCGAGAACTTGATTTTTCTCGTCTATTCTGTACACTATCCCGCCGTTTTCAAGATTTCCCGCGTCAAAATCTTCTTTGCGAACGACAATAGCGTAAAGATTCTTATCATAAGGGATCAACGCCATTTGTTCAAACGCGTCTATCTTTCCCGTAACGCTGTTTTTAAGATATATTGTTTCGTCGTTTTCTTCGTCAAGCAACTGCTCGATGGCGTTTTTGTATTTCATCTTTTTTTCTCCTTGCCCGATTTCGCTACGGGGTTATTCTTGATATACTGCTCGTAAAGATCGGGGCGCCTTTGCTTTGTTATTTCAAGACTTTGTTCCAACCGCCACTGCTCTATCTGTTTATGATTTCCGCCCAGCAATACTTGCGGCGCGCTCAACCCCATAAACTCTTGCGGACGGGTATATTGCGGATATTCCAAAAGTCCGTTGCTAAAACTTTCTTCGTTCGTAGACTCGCTGCTACCAAGGACTCCTTCGACATATCTGCTCACCGCGTTGATCAGTATCATTGCGGGCAATTCTCCGCCTGTGAGAACGTAATCGCCTACCGATATTTCTTCGTCTATATCCAACTCGATTATTCTCTCGTCTATTCCTTCATAACTTCCGCATACAAGCAATAACTCTTGCTCTTTCGCAAGCCGTTCGACGATTTTTTGATTCAAAGTTTCGCCTTTGGGAGAAAGATAAATTCTTTTGGATTTTCGCTCTTTATCCATATCGCAAATCGCGTCGTGCAAAGGCTGCGGAGTCATGACCATACCCGCTCCGCCGCCAAACGGAGCATCGTCGGTCTTCTTGTGTTTATCCGTCGAATAATCTCTGATATTGAATATTTCTAGGTCTATAAGTCCGTTCTGTTTCGCTCTGCCCATTATACCTACGTCCAGAACCGAAAACATTTCAGGAAATATCGTAGCAACTTTAATCTTCATACTCTACCGCCAAAAAATAAAGGGACGACAAGTCCCTAAACGTCTATTCTTCGTAAACCGCCAAATCTTCGAAGGCTTGTCCGTCCAGCGTTATTTTCTTGTTTTCCACGTCTATGCCAAGTACTATCCTTTCTATAGCGGGAATCATAACTCTGCCTTTTTTTGTGGATATAACGTAGACGTCCGCCGAACCGTATTGCAACACGTCGACAAGCGAGCCTATTTTTTCTTCGTCCACGTAAACGTCGCACGAAATTATGTCTACAATAAAATACCTGTCTTTTTCAAGACGAACAGCGTCTTTTCTATCCACTTCAACGTCTTTGTTTCTCAAAAGTTCCGCCGAATTTCTATCGTTCACGCCTTCAAGCGTAAGAAAGACTCCGTTGGGCGATATTCTCGCCTTGCAAACGTTGTAATTCTTACCGTCGACAAATACGCTTTTCAAACTTTTGAATCTGTTGACGTCGTCAGTCAGAGGAGAAATTTTCAACTCTCCCCCGACCCCTTGTGGCTTTGCGATTTTGCCGACAGTCAGTCTTTCCATTATTTTTCAATGATCTCGACGGAAACTTTTTTGCTATCTTTTCCGCAACCTGCTTTCACGATCGTGCGGATAGCCTTTGCAATTCTTCCCTGCTTGCCGATGATCTTGCCGATTTCTTCCTTTTCGGCGATAATGTTGATGACCGTTATACCGTCTTCGACTTGCGATTCGACGGTAAAGGAATCCTTATTGTCGACGAGTTCGCCGACGATAAATCTTACCAATTCTTCCATATGATCCTCTTAATTACTTGATTATTTCTTGCTTTTTCAAAAGACTTCTTACAGTATCCGTAGGTTGAGCGCCGACGCCGAGCCAGTAGGTAGCCTTTTCGCTGTCGATCTTTACTTCCGCCGGATTCTTCGTAGCGTCGTAGTATCCGATGTTGTCAAGATACTGACCGTCTCTTGCCTTTCTGCTGTCGATAGCAACGATACGGTAGAACGGAGTTTTCTTTGCGCCCATTCTTGTAAGTCTCAATTTTACTGCCATAATATTTATCTCCTTTTGTCTTTTGCTCGCATAATATAGAATCCCATAAGGTTTGAGCGACGCTAAATATCACAATACTTCGTTAAGGCTTCTCGACAGAACTCTGCTATGCCTTCGTCGCATTGCCTCGTCTTGTAAATATTTTTCTTTCGCTCAAACTGCTTCGCACCTTTGAAAGGCTTATGCTCTCTACGTTATGTTTGCAGTTTTTATATATTTTTTTCTTTATACAATATCAATATTTTGTTATATCTATATTATTTTCTTGCCGATATACGCGACATTGTTCGCCGAGAAGTAAGATTGGCAAAAAATAAAATAGTCGATTTTTGTCAAGATTGCGTCTTGGCGAGCGGCGTCGTACTTGTTGTACGTCGGCGTGAGTCAAGCGCTAGATTGGCATAAAAGATACATTTTAGATTTGTCTAGCCTTGCTTTGAGTCGACCCCTAATTAGAAGGGAAATTTCATTCCTCTCATACCGCGCTTGCCCATATTGGACATTTTCTGCATCATTTCCTGCGTCTGGGAGAACTGTTTGAGAAGAGCGTTTATGTCCTGCACGTTCGTACCGCTTCCCATCGCTATTCTCTTCTTCTGCGAAGACTTGATAAGTTCGGGATTTCGCCTTTCTTTGACAGTCATAGACTGGATTATTGCCTTTGATCTCGCAATCTTCGCTTCGTCTATATCCACGTTCTTGCCGCCCAGTTTGCCCGCAAGTCCGGGAATCATTGAAATCATCTGCGACATGTCGCCCATGCTCTTCATCTTTTCCATCTGCGCAAGATAATCTTCAAGCGTGAAAGAGTTGTTACGCATCTTCTTCTGCATTTCAAGCGCTTCTTCTTCGCTGAACGCAGACTGCGCTTTTTCGATAAGCGTAAGCACGTCGCCCATACCGAGTATTCTCGAAGCCATTCTGTCGGGATAGAAAATTTCTATATCGTTCATTTTCTCGCCGATACCGCAGAACTTGATAGGCTTGCCCGTAACCGCTCTTATCGACAGCGCGGCTCCGCCTCTCGTATCGCCGTCCAACTTTGTAAGCACTACGCCCGTTACGTCCATTACTTCGTTGAATTTCGAAGCGACGTTTACCGCGTCCTGCCCCGTCATAGAATCAACTACCAACAGAATTTCGTGCGGATTAAATGACTTTTTGAGTCCGCTTATCTCGTCCATCAACTCTTCGTCGATATGAAGTCTGCCCGCGGTGTCGACGATTAGAACGTCGTTGTTATCGTGTTCCGCCTGTTTGAGCGCGCCTTTGACTATCTTCTGCGGATTGACCTGTCCCATCTCAAAAACGGGAACGTTTGCGTTTTTACCCACAACTTGCAACTGTTTTATAGCCGCCGGACGGTAAATATCGCACGCAACCAAAAGCGGGTTTTTACCTTGTTTTCTGAGCATTACCGCAAGTTTTCCGCACATCGTGGTTTTACCGCTTCCTTGCAATCCGCACATCAAGATTATTGTCGGCGGTTTGTCCGCGATATTTATCTTGCTGTGGCTTCCGCCCATTATGCTTATCAATTCTTCGTTGACGACTTTGATTACCTGTTGAGAAGGATTAAGACCTTTTAGTATATCGTCGCCTACGGCTTTTTCGCTTACGTTGTTTATAAACTGCTTAACTACCGAAAGATTTACGTCCGCTTCCAAAAGAGCGATTCTGACTTCTCTCATCGCCTGCTTGACTTCGAGTTCCGTCAACTTACCCTTGTTTTTCATTTTGGAAAATATGTGCGATAGTCTTTCGCTAAGTCCGCTGAATGCTCCCATATCTTCTCCTTACCTAGTCGATCAATATCTCGACCGCCTTTCTTAATTTCTCTTTTTTATCGGGCGGGCAATCCCGCATGACTTCTTCCAAAAGTTCCTTTATCTTCTGCGACTTTTTTACAAGTCCCAACTTCTCTTCGTATACCGTCAACTGCTTTTCCGCTCTCTTTATCGCATCTCTTACTCCCTGCGGAGAAATACCGTTTTCTTCCGCGAGTTCGCTAAGCGACATATCGAGATTGTAATAACCGTCTATAAGTCCTTTTTGATACTCCGTAAGCAAACTTCCGTAATAGTCGTTGTAGATGCTTATAAACAGTTTTTCTTTCTTTTCCATAGCCTTAAAGTAAAAATACTTCATAAAGTATTTAGCCTTTATATATTAACATCGCGCTTATCCGGTGTCAAGCGTTTTTTCCATTTTTCCCAAATAAATACTTCCGATCTTTTCTTTTGCAGGACTTGTATAATACGTTCATTTGATATATAATGAGTTAAGATAAGGAGATTCTATGTCCAAAAATACACAACTCGACAACTTCCCCGCTATAGATGGCGACGAAAAGAAAAAAGTCGAAGAATCGTTAAAAAATATCAAATTCAAGTATTACAGCAGTTTTGATATGAGAATACTGCTTGCAATGCTGACTCTCGCCACGTTTTTAATTCTTTCTCCGTTTATAATCATAAGTCTAAACAAAGGAAGTATATCCGACTTTTTTCATAGAATAGCGGAAGCAGACCCTACCAAAAATTATGACGTCATAGCAATATCTTGTTTGTCAGCGATTTTCCTAGCGATAGCGATAGTTGAGTTGATTCGTATGAATCTTATCAACAAAGGCGTATATTTTATGTCTGAAAATGAGAAAAAAGTCTTGATTATCAACGGCTGGATACGCAAGAAATACGTGATCAACGGCAAAGCATACGTCGTCAAACGCGAAAGCGCGCTGAGCATTCGCCGAAAAGAAAAATCTAGATTCGAGACTCTTCTATCTTATACTCCAAAAGCAAACCTATATAAAATCCAAAAAGACGAAACGATCATTTATGATACCAAACTTTTAAATATCAATAATAGCAAGTTTGACTGGCTAATCGAAACCGGATTGTCTTCTCTACCCGGCAAATACGTGAGATTGAAATTCAAAGAAGGTAATTTAGTCAAAGGCATATTAAACGGCTCTCAACATCAATGCGCAACTTATTTTAGTTTCAAAAAACTAGATAAACAATTAGATAAATCAAAACTTCCCGATTGCATTAAAAATATTATCGAAAAATAATTAAATGCATATTAGTTTTTTCAAAGAATATTTGTTGATGATTTTTTATATCTAAATATTGACGCTACCAAGATATTTGAAAGCCTTATTATAAAGAATCTTTGCCGAAACGACGTTTCTTATCCAACCGTAATTGAATATAGAATATCTATAGTATTTCTCAACTTCTTGTATAAGCGCAAGATATGCCATTGCTATATAATATCTTATCTTTATTTCAGTCGTAATTTTAATCGGCTCGTCGGCAACTCCATTGTACGCTTCTATCGATTGTATTTTATTTTCAAGCGGTTTTCCGAATTCCAATGCGACGAAATCTGAAATACTATCTCCCCAAAAAGTTCTTTCGGGATCTATCCACGCATACGAAATGTTGCCGTATTCATCCGTATTGCATATTACGTTAGGTGTCCACAAATCAAAGTTGACCATTGAGCAATCGGCTTTTTTCAGAATTTCTTTATATTTTTCAATATATGTCAAAAGTTTATTTCCACTCCTGCTCTTATGCCCTGCAGCCTTCGCGTCGTTGATTAAATTTTGCGTCATATCCTTTATTGCCTGATACCAATCTTCAAAAAGGCCATTCTGCTCGTATCCGTATTTATCATTTTTTATGCGGTGAATTTCGGCCGCCATAGCGGCTAATTTTGATGCATGACTGTCCGATTGCAAGCAATATGATTTTAATTTATCCATTTGTACGCCGTCTAATTTTTCCATAATAAAATAATCGGCGTTAATAATGCTTTTCGAAAAATCTGAATAATAAATTTTAGGAATTTTAATTGTTGTTCCTTGACCTATCCTTTCGTACCATTTTATTTCAATTCTCAACATATCTTTTTCATAAGTCAGCACCTTTTTATTGACATGCGGAGCGATTTTCAAAACGTACTCTTTTTGATTACATTTTACACAATAAACAGAATTAAACTCTCCCGCGCCCATAGCATAAAAACTATCAACTTTTCCTAAATTAGAATTTTGAAAAATCTCGGATATTTCAACTTCGCTTAGCAAATATTTAGTCTTGCTTTTCATAATTTCCTCTATTCAATTAAATACTTAGTCAGCGGAAAAGACGCATTTTAATTTCGCAAATTCCCTTTTCCGTCGAACTTCCAACTAAAAT
>JAIEEW010000252.1 GCA_029067255.1 Clostridia bacterium
CACCCGCTTTATCCCGTACCTAAATTTATGGGTAAAAAGCAACTCGAAGAAACTTATAGGAAGTTGATGGGTTGATATGAAAAAGTGTATTTTGGTCGGCGGCGGACATTTCTGTAAAGATAAATTTCTCAAAGAAGACGGCGACGTTGTTGCGGTCGACAGCGGCTACGGTTACGTCAAAGACATTGCCGACGTACGCTGCGTTGTCGGAGATTTCGATTCTCTAGGTTACGTTCCCGACGGAATTCCCGTCGTTAAACACGATCCCGTTAAAGATTATACTGATATGTCGCTTGCGATAGAGCGTATGGCTGAAATGGGCTACTGCGAATTCAAAATATACGGCGGACTGGGCGGCAGACTGGATCATACGATTGCGAATTTGCAAACGGCGCACGGCTTTACAAAAGAAGGACTTTCTATCATATTCGAAGACGAAGACTGCGAAGCGCGTTTTATCTGCGACGAATTGATTGTAGACGACTGCGAAAACGGCGAAACCTTTTCGCTTTTCGCTTTCGATAAATGTATGGGGGTAAGCGTTTCCGGCGCCAAGTACAATCTCGACAGTCATACGCTTGTCAATACTTTTCCGCTTGGCGTTAGCAATGAATTCACCGGCGAAGAATGTAGGATAAACGTAGAAGACGGAGTAGTGTTATATTTACGTCTTACGAAAGGAAAAAAGTATGAATAAGCAAAAAGTTGTCATGTTCGATTTGGACGGAACGGTTTTGGACACGTTGCCCGATCTCGCGCTGTCTGCAAATTACGCGCTCAAAAGTTTGGGATTTCCTGAGCAAACTACCGAGCAAGTTCGTATGGCTATCGGACACGGAATACGCAATCTTCTAAAAGATCTTATGCATTGCGAAGATACCGAGATCCTTGAAAAATGCAGGAGCATTTTTCAAGAGTATTACAATAAAAACAAAGCGTTGACTACTAAGCCTTACGCGGGAATTCCCGAATTGTTGCAATATCTCAAAGACAGAAATTGTAAGATAATACTTATATCTAATAAATACGACGGCGCGACGCAGGAACTAGTTCGTCAGTTTTTCGGCGATATATTCGACGGCGTATACGGAAGTCGCGACGGCATTGCGCCAAAACCCGATAGGGCGATTTTCGATTTTGTATGCGAACGCGACGGTATAGATAAGGATAAAATAATATACATAGGCGACAGCGAAGTAGATTTTGAATTTGCAAGTAACTGCGATATGGAGTTTATCGGAGTAAGTTGGGGATTTAGAAAGAGAGATCAACTTTTAGATTGCGGCGCGCAAACAATTGCTGACAGCGTGGCAGAGTTGAAGAGTTATCTCGATTTATCGCTCGCTAAGCAGAAGAGTAAATAAATCTGTTTTATATTTAATTTTTATCTTTTGCTTCGTTAGAATTAACTTCGCTATCAAGCATTTTAACGTTATATTTTTTGATTTTGAATTTAGCGGGGCATATCTCGTCTATTTTGTTGGCAAGCGGTCTGAACGCGCCGAGAAATAAAGCAAAATTACATACGGTCTGTATAATATAAAATACGATCCCTCTAATATAGATTATCGAAAATCTTTTGCCAAAGTCTTTGAAAAAACCGCTTAAAAGTCCTGTGTCGACAAGACTGCTCAAGACTCCAAAAAACACGGTAAGTAAAGTCGCCGTCAAAGTGATTATTGCGCGGTTCTTGACTGAGTACCTACCCAACGTCATAAACACAAACGCAACCAAAGGCCAGTATATAAAATAGGTGAATACCCATGTATTGAATCCCCATACAAGGCTTTCGATTACTGAAAACAGATACGTCGCTATAATTCCTGACCAACCGAATGTATATCCGTACAGCGCGCAGAGCAGAGTAACTATTTCCACGTTCGGAATAAAAGAAAGCGCGAGTTTACCGCCTTCGATAGTTGCGGTCATAAGCGCTATCAACGCAATTTTTTTCGCTCTATCGCGGCTTTGCATTTTAATTGCCAAAAGTGATCGTAGTGATCAAAATCGTACATCCGTCTTTTACGTTCATTTGGCTTACTCCGACTCCGCTGTTGGTCAAAGTTTTTCCATTGTAATCGATGGTAGTAGGGTATTCTGTTAAATCTATATCGCTTTCTACGTCGGTATAGAGATAAATATACGCGCCGTTTTCTTGTTTCAAAGAGTTGACTTGCGTAAGGTAAGCGCCGTAAGCGCTTTCTTCGTAAGCGTATGTCAAATCGTCGTTATTTTTAAGATATTCAAGTATGACCATTACACCTTTGCCGCCGTCTACATTCTGAATTTCAGAAAGATCGACTGTATATTCTTTTATATCGTCGCCGTTTTTTACGACCAGAGTCATAACTCCGCTATCGTCGACATCTCCGCCGCAAGCGACAAGCGTTAGCGACATAAGCGAAATTATAAGTAACAATGAAATGACGGTAATAAACTTTTTCATAAG
>JAIEEW010000253.1 GCA_029067255.1 Clostridia bacterium
AGTTCGTTCATAGTATGTCCGCAAAGGAAGTTTACGTTTGGATATTCTTCGCAACCGTTAGGAATAGCGACGTTAGCGCGATATTCGTCAACTCCAATAAAAGTAATCACCTTATCAAACGGTCCTTCCGCATAGAGTTGAACTTGCGAGTGTTGATCGGTTACTCCCAAAGACTTGACGGGAGTTTGACCTACGTTGCAATCTTTACCGTCCAAAGTCTTGTTCTTGCCCAAAGATTCCGCCCAAAGTTGCGCGTACCAGTCCGCGATAAACTTCAAACCGTCCGCGTAAGGCATCATAACGCCTATATTTTTACCCCTTTGCATAGCAAGATGTTGCAAAGCCGCAGCCATAAGCGCGGGGTTTTTCTTTGCGTTGTCGCTATTGCAATCTTCCATCATACACTTTGCGCCCGCAAGCATAGCCTTTATATCTATGCCCACAACAGCCGCCGGAAGCAATCCTACCGGACAAAGTTCGCTGAACCTACCGCCAACGCCGTCGGGTATATAGAAGGTCTTGTAGTTCTCTTTTACCGCAATCTTTATCAAATTGCCGGCATTCTTAGAAGTAGTAGCGATGATATGATCTTTCGCCTTGTCGCCGAGTTTTGCTTTGAGAATATCGTTTATAATGAGATACTGCGTCATTGTTTCGGACGTGGAACCCGACTTTGTAACAACGTTGAACATCGTCTTTTCCACTTCAATCACGTCAAACAAAGCCTGCATTCTCTCGGGATCAACGTTGTCTTCGACGTAGAATTTCGGTCCTTTACGCTTACGTTTAGGCAAATCGTTGTAATGCAAATGGCAAATCGCCTGAAAAGCCGCGATAGGTCCGAGAGCGCTTCCGCCTATACCCAAAACTACAAAGTATTCGTAATTCTTACGGATATCTTTTGCCGTTTCGAGAATATCGTCCACAATCTCGTCTTGATTGTAAGGCAAATCAGCCCAACCCATCATACCTTTTCCTTTACCTTGTTCAACGGAATTGTACGCTTTCGTCAATTCGCCGCTCAAATCGGAAAGATCCTTATCTGTTAATCCTTCTTTTCCGAGTACGGACGACATCATATTGTTGTAGTCCATTCTGATTTTCATAGTTTTTTTGCTATAACGCATATTTTTCTCCTATCGACCGTTAGGTCAAAATATTTTTCATATATATAATATATCAATTTATACCGTCAAGTCAAAGACCTGTCAAGACAATCTTTCAAAAATCCGTACGATTCTTCCAAATCTTTATCGTCCTTATAATCTTTTGCGTATAATTCCATAAGACACGCCCCGTCAAAATCTATGTCGCGCAATCTTTTGAAAAGAGTTACGAAATCAAATACGCCCCTACCCGGTATTGCAGTCTTACCGTCGGAATCGTAATCGCATAGATGTACTGTCTTCAATCTATCTTGCATTACGTCAAGATATTCGGTATAATCGATCCCCGACTGTCTAGCCTGTTTTATATCCAACGTACACCCCAAATCGGGACAAAGTTTCTTCAAAGTATTGAAATATTCGGGAGTAGAAAAATATGTCCAATGCACGTTTTCGTAACAAAATTTTATACCGTAATCGGCAGCCAACTCTGTAAGATAATTTACTCGCGCCGATATATGATTGAAATCAAAATTATACTTGACCGCTCTTTTGAGCATTGTCGCGCCATGAAACGTGTAGTGTTTCGCGCCGATTTTTTTACCCAACCGCAATACTTTTTCAAAAGTCGCGAGAGAATCCGCGTACGCCCTGTCGTTGAGAGAAAAAAGTTCCGGCTCAAATTGATTTGTAAGCGCGTGAACCGAGTGAACTTCCAGCGGAACAACTCTTCTTGCTTTTTCCAATTCGCCGTTCAAAATGCAAGCAAACTCATCTGTATACTCGCTGTGAGTAGCCAAAAAAATCTCGCACGCTTGCGCGCCCAGTTCGGCTATCGGCGCAAGCGCCTCTTCTGTATACATTCTCGTAAAATACGTCGCCGTAGACACTCCGATTTTCATATAAACATTATATCAAAATACTCTCTGATTTCAAAATGATTTAATACGGTTTTTATTTAATTTACAAATTGCCGAATTCTGTCGAATATTTCATCCTTAATTATTAATATAACCTATAGTAAATATTGAAT
>JAIEEW010000254.1 GCA_029067255.1 Clostridia bacterium
AACAGTAATAATCAAAGCCGTTCTCTTCCGCGTATTCGCATGCTTTCGCAAGTCTTAACGCATAGCATACAGAGCAACGCTCCCCGCCTTCTAAGCAATTTTCCAGCCCCTTTACACTTGACAAAAACTCGTCTTTACAATACGGCGGACAGATTATTTTCGCGTTCGGAATCATGATTTGAGCAAGTCTTTCAAGTTCTTCAAAACGTTTGGAAAATTCTTTTTCATCAGTGATGTTGGGATTGTAAAAAAACAGCGTGATATCAAAATAGTCTTTTAAGTATTCCAGACAGTAACTGCTACAAGGAGCGCAACACGCGTGCAGAAGCAAACTCGGTCTGCTTTCTCCGAAAGTCTGCAATAGAGTATCCAACTCCTTTTGATAATTCCTATCTTTTTCCATACTGTTTCAGGTTTATTTTTCGCTCTCTTGCGATTGTAACTCTTGTTGCTTATCGGCGTTTCCGTCGGCAGAATCCGATTCGCCGTCCGACGTATCTTCATTGTTCTCGCCGTCGGCGGAAAGCAACGACTTATCGAGAAGTTCCATAATAAAACTGAACGTATACTCCCCGCTTTCGTCGGTATGCATACTTATTACCGAAGAAGCGATATCTACCAAATCTTCTCTCTTTACGCCGAGATCAGTAAGGTTGTCTACGTAAGCGACGTAGTTTTTCAATCTCTTGTAATAGTTGTTGACCGAGTCGGCGATAAAATCCCTTTTTGATCCGGTATCTTTCAATACCAGATAACCGTTATCTCCCAAAAGATTTATCAGATTATCCGAGTCGAAATCGGCGTTCCATTTGTGCAAATTGATATAATTGAGAAAGAGTATCAAAAAGATATTGCCGTAGTTGGCTCGATATCTGTCGCTTATCCTATCAGAAAGTTCGGATATAATATCTTTCGGAGTCTGCCAATACGCGTAACCCGCAAGGATCGACGCAAGCAAAACTCTGAATCTGAAACTCTTTACTTTATTCTGCAAAATACATTTTTTTAGATTTTCCGTAAGAAGTTTGATCGCGGTTACGGCGTATACTTCGCCCATAGGATTTGCTTCCTTTTCGGACGTCAAACTTATTACCGCCATAGCCAACGCGTGAAGTCCCGAAGTCGCTATGGATTTGGGCGGCATAGTATCCGTCATTAGCGGATCGATAACTATAAGATTCGTCTGAGCGAAAGACGTGTTGAACTCAAATATGTCGTTCTGTTCCACGTCGTAGATACGCACGAAATTGCTTGCTTCTACGCCGGAAGAAAGGTTGGTCGGAACTACTACGAGCGGAACTCTGACAGAAGATATATTATTTACGGTAAACTTGCGATAGTTGGATATGATTGATATGCCGTCTTTTAGCATTATCTTGACGGCTTTCGCAACCGCTACCGCGCTTTTTTTACCCAAAACTATAATAGAATCGCACTCGCTTGCTTTATAGGCGCGCAAAGACTTTTCGCAATCTTCGACGGTCGCTATATCTCCGATACGCTTTATCTTTTCCACAACGTTAACTTCTTTATTAAACTGTCTGAGCATATCTTTGAGTTGCCCCACCCTATCGCTCATCTCGTCGCATAAAAGCAATATCCGTCGACAACCGAGATTGTTGATTTCCTTTACTGATCTTCGCAGCGCTTTATCGCCTACTACGAATTTTATATCCCTTTCAAAATTATATTCCATAACACACTTCCTTACAGCAGAGTTTTTAATACGGCTGCGTTGAATTTTCTGGGATTGTTGAGAACGTTGACGTTGTAAGCCATCGCGTTGATCACCGCTTGTTTATCTTCGTCAGTCAACTCAAACTTATCTTCGACAAAATATTTTTCTTCCAGCGCGTCTATAAATTCAGTCGCAGTATTTACAAACGACTTATGTCTTTGCTCCGTGTCGCATTCGGAATAAACCTGCCATCCGGCAAAGAAAAGCAGACATCTTGCGTAAGTCGCTTTGCATGCGTCAGCGTTATACTTGAAAACCGTCTTTATCGACTTAGGCAAAGCCGTATGGTATTCGATTTTTTTCACGTCCGCGATCGCCTGCGCCAGACACTGTATAAGTCCCAAGCCGCTGCTGTCCGTGCCTTTGGAAAGATAAGCGCTCTTTATCTCCATCTTTTGTACTTTTTCAACTGTAGGATTTTCAAGCATATCCGCCGCTCGGCTTTTCAGTCCGGTAAGCGCGACTTGACAGAAACCTTCGCAAATTGCCGACGTATGCAATTCAATATAATCGCCGTATCTTTTACTGAAAGCGTCGGTAGGCGCGTTCATAGCGTCCGTAACGGTCAATCCGTCCACCGCTCTCGCAAAAATTTCCAAAACGCCGTACGCCCGTCTTTTTTCATCCATGTCAAAGATAAGATCGCCGTCCACAAGACAGTAATCGGGCGAAAGAAGTCCGTCCGCTACGTTTCTGCTGACGCTTTTTTCTTTATCGAAAATCACGGCTGTAGAATTTGTTTCGCTTCCCGACCCAAACTCACAAGGTATCGCAACGAAAGGCGTATATATGATCTCTCTTGCCGTCATTGCGGAAGAAAAGAATTTCTTGATATCTTTGATTTGCGCCGCAATCATAAGTTTGAGCGCCTTTGCGTAGTCTATCAATTTTCCGCTGCCGCAAACGGTAATACAGTCGCAGTTGTTGGACATGTACACAAAATAAAGGTCTTTGAGTATATCTTCTCCGTCCGTAAGATCGTTGCCCAAATATACGGCTCCGACTTGCAACCTGTTTTGCTTTTCAATGGATTTTCTTATTTTATCGATATATCCCAAATCATTCAGACGGGTATTGCCGATAAGCAAGATTCTCGACGCGTTCAGTCCGACGAGAATGGTGGACAGTTCGTCTATCGAGTTTTTGGAATCTATGATCTTTGTTCCGTTGGAAAATTCGTTGTAATTCATCCGATACCTCTTTTTGAAAGTATAACACACGGAGAAGTCAAAGTCTATACACCTTAAATAAATTTTACAGTATTATTTCATTAGTTTTATTATTCTATGTCGAAAATCTTATTGCACAACTTTTCCGCGTAAAGCGGTTCGTGGCTGACGAGTATAATCGCGCCGTCGTACGCCTGCAACGCTTCAAACAACGCTTCTTTGGCAGACACGTCAAGATGGTTGGTTGGCTCGTCGAGTATTAAGATATTGCTCTCTTTTTGCATAAGCGCGCAGAGTTTGATCTTGACTTGTTCTCCGCCCGAAAGATTGCTTATATACTTTGTCGCAAGATCGTTTTTTATACCCACCTTTGCAAGTTGCGTGCGAATATCCTTTTGCGACATCTTCGGATAAGTTTCGTTCATAAACGTCATAGCGTTGATTTCTTTACTTCTGAACTGCAAATCTTGTTCTATATAGTTTATCTTCGCGTTTATATTGAAGTTAAACGAACCGCTTATCGCGGGAAGACGTTTCATGATAGTTTTGAGTATCGTCGTCTTGCCCATACCGTTGGTGCCTCTTAACCAAAGTTTAGTCGTACTGTCCAAACTAAAAGAAATGGGCGGAAGTATTGCTTTCCCGTCGTAACCTACGCTGAGATCTTTGACTTCAAGCAAATGCTTTGTAACCAAAAGCGTATAGGGAAAACCAAACGTAGGCTTTTCAAAAGACACGGGTTTTTGCATAACGTCAATTCTGTCCAGCATCTTTTTTCTGCTGTTCGCCATTCCCGCGGTAGCCGCGCGCGCTTTGTTTCGCGCTATATAGTCTTCCATTTTCTTTATTTCGCGCTGCTGTCTTTCATAACTGTCCGCGTACTGTTTTGCGTTTTGCTCGTGTTGCAGCAAGAAAGAATCGTAATTGCCCCAGTATTTTTTTATCATACCGTTTTCGATATTGACAATGATCTTGCACACGCTGTTGAGAAAAGCGGTATCGTGCGAAATAAGTATAAACGTGCCTTTGAAAGAATCAAGATACTTTCTCAACCAGTCTATCTGTTCGAGATCCAGAAAGTTGGTAGGTTCGTCGAGAAGCATTACGTCCAACTCTTCCAAAAGAAGTTTTGACAACATGAGTTTTGCTCTCTGCCCGCCGCTCAAATTAGATATTACGGTGTCGTAACCGAAATTGTTTACTCCCAGTCCGTTTGCGACTTTTTTTATCTTTGAATCGAGATCGTAAAATCCGCTGTCATCCAACTTTTCCTGCATGACGGCAGATTTGTTTACCAACCTATCCAGTTTGTCCGGATCTTCTTCGCTCGCCATATCAGAATATATCTGCTCCAACTGTTCGTTGAGTTTATACAAATGATCGAAAGACCCTTGAAGATATTCCATTACGCTTTGACTTCTGTCTATATTCGCGTGCTGATCGAGATAGCCCCATCTGATCGTGTTGAGCCACTTGATCTCCCCCGCGTCTTGAGAAAGCCTTCCGGTAATAATATTCATAAACGTGGACTTGCCCGCTCCGTTCAATCCGACTACTCCGATATGCTCTCCGTTGTTGACGCTCAAATCCGCGTCGTCGAAAAGCGTCTTTGAGTCAAAAATATGCGTAAGTCCTTTTATCGTTAAAACGCTCATATACTCTCCGTATAATTTTCTATCTTTATCTAATATTCATTTATTTTTCCGACGTTTTTTTCTTTACCAAATGAGACACGAACTCTTCCGTTTCGTCAAAGTTGCTACTTTCCACAACTATGGTTATCTTATCCCCTTCAAACAGCATTGTTTCGCCGTCGGGAACTACGCTCTCTCCGCTTTCTCTTACGACTTCCGTAACAAGAGCGTTTGCCGGCCAAATAACGTTGCTGATATGTTTACCTGCGACAAACGATCCCTTTTCGATGACCGCTTCGAAATTGCGTCTGACCGTCTTGACGTCGTCGTTTTTACGCAATCTTTCAAGAAGCGAATCATATATCGGCGTAGTGCCGAGTATCTCCGCGACAAGAAACGCCGTAAATATCGCTATGGCTACCGGCAGAAAATCCGACTGGTATCCCGACAGTTCGACGACCAGAACTATCGCGGTAATGGGAGCGCGTACGCTTGCTCCGAAAAACGTCGTCATTGATATTACCACGACTGCGGAAAAATACTCCTCGTCCATACCCAACTTTACAAACACGATGCCGAGCATTGCTCCCAGCAACGCGCCCATAGCGAGCATAGGTATGAAAAGACCGCCCGTCGCTCCGGCGTTGAAACTGAGCATTGTCAATATCATTCTCACGCAGATAACCAAAACAAGAAACCAAAACGAATATTTCAGTCCGTTGTGGCAGAGATTGTCCACAAGCGAGTGTCCGCCCGTATTTACCATAGCGAAACCGTTTTCCACAAACTTAGTGAAAATCAATCCCACCGCGCCGGTCAATAAAAACGCTGTCAAAAGTCTTGCCCAGTAGGGAAATTTCTTGACCCATTTATCAGTCAGTTTTTGGGAATTGACAAGTAATACGTTGAAAAGTATAGCGAAAGCGCCTATCACGACTCCAATCGCGACTAAAATCCCAAGTATGCTTGCAAATTCCCCTATCGAATTCATTTCCTTGAAATCGGCGAAAGGTTTGAGTTGCTTTATGTCGAAAAGCATTGCGGTACTCGACCATTTTGCGTCCTTTATCACCATGCCGAGAAGACGGAAAGTCATAGTTCCGGTAATGACCGCGGAAGACGCGCAAAGAAGTATTATTGGAGAAAATCTCTTATGACACTCTTCCATCGCGAAAACTATTCCCGCCAACGGCGCGTTGAACGCGACTGCTATACCGGCTCCCGCTCCGCCTGCCATGACGTACCTTCGCCACGTCAGTTTTGCTCTCATCATTTCGGTGATACCCTGCGCCGACATCGCGCTGAGTTGTACGCTCGGTCCTTCGCTGCCGAGCGGCAATCCTGCGAAGAAACTTATATACGAACCTATTACCGTACCTATAAGCGTCCTTAGCCACTTGAAAGTGAGAAATCCCCTTATCGCGCCTTCGACGTTGGGAATTCCGCTGCCGCGAACGTTGGGAATAAACTTATGAAGTAGCGCCATCAAAAGCGCAAGCGCGGCAAGTCCCAAAAAGAAAATAGGCAACGCCCAAAGATGATCGACGACCGCTTGATATATCTTTTGCGAGTATTCGATAAGATAGCGAGCAAAAAAATTGAATACTCCCACCAAAAAACCCGAGAGTATTCCCGCAACGCCGCCGTAAGCGATAACGGGCAGAACGATATTTTTGAGTTTCTCGCCCATATTTTTGACTTTGTCTTTCGCTTGCTCTTTCATCCGATATATCCCTTTTGCTTTTCTAATATATACTATTAACCTTGAAAAGTCAAGTGTCGGCAAGCATAGCAAGTCCTTAAATAAAAATAATTACGGAGCGACGAATACGCCCCGTATATATAACCG
>JAIEEW010000255.1 GCA_029067255.1 Clostridia bacterium
GTGTTATACTAATGCTATACAATTTCTTGCGGAGGAATTTATGGAAGAAGAGCAACAATATGCTGATGAATTGACGTTCAAGAAAATTTGGGAAAGCATAAAACGCAGTGGGGTGCGTATTATTGTTTACGTTCTGATCGGACTGATAATCGCGATCGGCATTATGGGAGTATGCAACATAATATTGACGAAAAGTCAATACGAGACTAAAATCACTTATTATTATTCTGGAGTTGAAGACGGAAACGATCCTTGGGGCGGTCAAATGGGACTTGTCAATAATATTAGGGCGTCTTCGAACGTGCGCAACGCTTTGGCTAAATGCGGCTATGACGACGAAACGATAGACCTGCTTGTAGACGACGTAATTCAGAATTTGTCGGTAATTCCTTCGACGGCAAACGAGAACAAGGGCGAAAACGACGAAGTAATAAGCGCGGATTACAATTACAGAATAATTCTTACGCAGAATTCGAAAATAGACAAACATCTCGGTTCGAGAAACGAATACAACACTATCGTAAGCGCAATTACGGAAGAGTATATCAATTCATTCAAACTCAATTATTCAATGGATACGAAATTGCCGGCGATCGAAAGACTCGGAGAAGGAGTATCTTTGAATTCTTTGCAAAACTATGATGAATTGCGCCAGTATGTCATTACCTTCGCAACGGAAAGCGCAAGTTGGCAGGCGAAAGCGGGCAACTTTATATCGCCCAGTGAAAAAGAATCTTTCTCTACGCTTACTTCCCAGATAGCGTCGCTTTCTTCTGAACTCGATCGTTATAGAACTCATATTCTTACGAACGCAATAAACGGAAACGGAGAGAAGGAACTTATCGCTATAAGACATGCTGAGTATACGGCGGAATCCAGCGCGAAACAAGCACAAATAACCACTTTGAATAACGCGTTGAAAGAAGCCAGCACCATAATTTCGACCGGTTCGCAAAGCGGTACGGTTATTTTGCAGACTACCAAAGAACTGCAGGAAGAAATAATTAAAGTATCCGCGGAATTGGCAAAGGCGTCTGAAAATAAAGAACTTTGGACTGCGTATCAGAAGTCCTATACGGATAATGAAAACAGATACGAG
The DNA here is from genome assembly GCA_029067255.1 of Clostridia bacterium. GTDB lineage: Bacteria > Bacillota > Clostridia > Christensenellales > UBA3700 > RACS-045. The sequence goes on from JAIEEW010000255.1 coordinate 1,100, forward strand.
AATATGACGGAATCGGAGCAGACGGCGCTTTACGATACGGCTATTAGTATGGCTAACAGTATCATAGACAGATATAATACGTTGCTCACGACTTATCAGGGAATGATCAAGGACTACAACGACGGTTACAGTATCAACTCTTTGGTGAGAGTAACGTCTGGCGCTATAAGGACGAATACGTCGGTGCTGACTCCGATGATATTTATAATAATTCTTGCGGTTGTGATAATAATCGCTGTGATTATAGCAATGTGCGTTACGTCTAAGAAAGGCGCTATGAGAATCAAGGCTTTGGAGAAGAACAAAGAACTGATTCAGGAAAATGGAAGCGTAGTTGAAGACGTCGCTAACAATGAAAGTGCCGACGTTGAAGTTGCGCCGGAGAATGACGCTCAAACAGAATAAACTACAAAATAATTGCGAAAACCCGACGAATAGTCGGGTTTCGTCGTTTTATACGGCAATATAGTACGGATAATAAAAGTATACGAAAAACGCTTTTAATTTGAAGACGGATATTCAATATCTGTCGATAAGAACGGGGGAGTATGCCAGAACGTCTAAACTATAACTTGGACAGTGGAGAAGTAAAAATCGACGCCATGATTCGCGCTATGGCGTACGTTATATTTGCCGGCGTAATATTGTTTACTTTGCAAGCGTTTGTATGTTTGATGTTTTGGGGACGGGTTACAAATACTATTGCGACAAATTCTCATACCATGTACTACTCGCAATTTTATTTGAAATATTGTTCGATTTTTACATCTGTTGCGTTGGCGGCGTATTATATATTAAAGACGTTAAGATTTTGCGGTTTTCAAAAGCAGGTACATAAAGAAACGATATTAGATAATATAATACTTTTACCTTTTGCGGCGATGCTTGTTTGGGCGTTTATCGCTACGCTCAAATCGCCTAATTTTGAAAAATCTTTGTATGGTTCGGGATATATAAACGAAGGATTTTTTACGGTATTGCAGTACGCGACGGTATTTTTGTCGGCGTATACTGTAAGAAAGGAAATTGCGTTTTCCAAAAAGACGGTAATATATATTTTTATAGCGCTCGCAGGAATCATTGAAATTACGCTGCTGTGCGCGGAAGCGTTTGCTTTACCCATACGCTCGTCAGTACATATAGGCGTATTCAATAATTCAAATCATTTCGGGTATTTTCTTGCAATGTCGGCTACTATGACTTTGTGCGCTTTGGCATATTCGAAAAAAGTATGGCAGAGCGCAGTTGCTTCGCTTTTGCTTATACTCAACGTGTATTATCTATTTGTATCCAACGCGTTGGGAGCAAATCTCGCGTATTTGGGCGGGATAGCGTTTGTAATTTGCAGCGGTTTTATAAGCAAAAAACTAAACTGGAAAAGACTCTTATTCGCGCTGGGGGTGTCGGCGGCAGTTACGCTGGTTATTGAGTTGAGCGGTAGAACGAACATGTGGAAGTCGTATCTCGAACTTTTGGACGACGTCAAAAGAATACTCTTAAACGCAAGCAGCGGCGGAGACGACCTCAATTCCGCAGGTACTAGCAGGTTTGGCTTATGGCGCAGAACGATTAAAGTTATCGCTAAAACGCCGTGGTTCGGTAAAGGTTTGGATCTTTATTACGCAAATAATATTTACGACCCTACGCTTGACGTTGCGCACAACGAATACCTTACTATGGCGAGCAATATAGGAATTCCCGGTCTTGTCCTGTACGCTATTACGTTGGTATGGTGGTTTGCAAGAGCGGTAAGGGCGAGAAAGTTCCTTTCGGCATACGATCTTATATTGCTTTGCGGCGCGTTCGCTTACCTTATATCGGCGGCGTTCGGAAATTCATTTACTTATACGTATCCGTACTTTCTTTTATTTTTTGCGTTGAGTATTCAGCCTAGAAAATCCAGAGATAGCGAATATCAGGTATTGCAACAATTAAACGCCGAGTATAATTTCGCGGGCAACACACATACTTAAAGCGTGAAAAGTCGTATTGAAAAAAGAAATCTGATAATCACCGTATTTTTATTTGCCGCTGTCGCAGTGATACTGACGGGCGGAGTATTTTTATACGAATCAAACGGTAATATCGCATTAGGGGCTACAAGTCCTAATCAATACGGCTTTTCGCCTAAGATGCAGATCATCGGTTCGTATAACACGGATTTCTCTACGTCCAAAGAAGATCGCGCGCATAACGTCGCTCTTGCTTGCGAGAGTTTCAGTTGGTTGGCTGTAAAAAAAGGCGATAAACTTTCTTTTAATAACGTAGTAGGTAAACGCGAAGAGTCTCGCGGATATAAAAATGCGAAAGTCATAGTTGACGGCGAATACACTCAGGGAGTCGGCGGCGGAGTGTGTCAGGTGTCTTCGACGCTTTACAACGCTTGGGTCAGAGCGGGACTTTGCGTACAATCGGTAAAAGCGCACAGTCTACCGTCTTCTTACTGCCCGCTGTCCACCGACGCAACCGTAAGCGAATTTATTGATTTGGTACTTGTCAACGATTCTGAATACGACGTACTTGTCAACGGCTATACAAAAGACGGAAAGGTCTATTTTGACGTATACGGGCACCCAACGGAATATACCGTCAAGTTGCGTAGCGAATTGATTGAAGTTCTTCCCGAACCGCAACCGCTCGTCGAATGGGCGGAACATCTGGACGGGGAATCGCTTGTAGACGAAGAAGGCGAGTATATAGTCAATAAAAAAGGAAAACAAGGCTATAAATCTCGAGCGATTATTGAGTATTACAAAGACGGTATAAAGGTAAAAGAAAGGGAACTTCGCCGCGATTTCTATTTGCCAGTTCAAGGAACAATTACGCGCGTTAGAAAGCCTGTCGAAGAAGAACGCGAAAAACCTGAAATAGACTGGGATATAAAAATATTTTAGAAACGGTTACGGCGCTGTTTCTAAATTTTTTATAAAAAGTAAGAATGTATA
>JAIEEW010000256.1 GCA_029067255.1 Clostridia bacterium
TACTTATAGTGAAAAATTGCCCGATTTTTGAGCAATTTTCAAGTAAAACATTAAGTCAGGAAAAGTACACTTTTTTTGGAATTTTGTAATATTTTTAATAAAATAGAAATTATTAGTCTAAAATAATAATGAAAAAAGCAGGCGACTTGCCTGCTTAATATCTCGCCGAGATTATTTATTCGCCTGCTACCGCCTGCTCCGAAACATCATTCTGCTTGCTATCGCCCTTTGACGAATTCTTTTTACCGCCGTTGCGACGACGGACTTTAACCGTATAGTCGGCTATTGCCGCGCCCGCCAACGCTATAAGTATCACGCCCGGAATAATAAATACGTAATACAATACTCCGCCGATATCCTTTACTTCTTCTTCGTCCACGGGAATAAAAGAAATGTAATCGAAATTTATCAAATCGTCTTTTGACGAAGGCATCGCCTTTATCGAATGTTCTTTCGACGTATCGAAATCTATCGCAAAGAGAAGTTGGTCAGTCATGGTGGATTCGCTGAACAAATCAATAGTCGAATGGAATTTTCCGTCGACGTATACGTCCATTTTGCCGTACTTGCTATCCTTTACTCCGTAAAGACATATCTGTCTCGACTTTGCCGTAAAGGAAAAGATAGAATTGTTGTTTACGCTCTCGCTTATACTTCCGTTTACGCTGACGTATTCGCCAACGTTAGACCAACCGCCCATATAAGAGAGCATAGACGACGTGTTGGGCACTATTCTGCTCTCTTCAAAATACTGTCCCAATCTCAAATCGTTTATATCGCAAGTAAAATTCTGCTCGGCGGAAAGAACAATCTTGACGTACCTGTAAGTACTGCTTGAGAAAAGCATATAATTGTCTCCGCTCTTCAGAATATTGTCGCTCAATTCCACTTGCGTTTGATTTGCAAAATCCGCATCGTCGGAAAGATACATATCTACTTCCGCGCCTAAAGTTTCGCTTCTTACGTTGAGCAACAAATATTCCATTCTAAGTTGCTGACGCAAATCGAGAACAAACTCGTAACTGTTAGCCAGTCTTGCCGCGCTGTAATAACTACCCGTCGTAAGCGAGTCTATTGCAAGATTTATACCCCTGTTGACGACTGCGGTAGGATATGAAACGAAATTTTCCACTTTCAATTCGTGGGACTGATAAAAACCTTCTTTGTATCCGTAACCGGTAGGATAAATTACCGGCGGAAGAAACTGAACTATATCTTCTCTTTGCAATCCCTTGTATATAAGATACTCGCTGTCGATAGGATCGGCGTGTATACCGTAATCGTTGTCGTCGTCAGCCGCTTCTTCTTCAATATATCTTATACCCAAAGCGGCGTCGCAATCGCCTTTCGTGGAGAGCAAATAAAGTTTATAATCATAAATCTTATCTTCTTCCAAAACGATATCGTATGACTGATAACGGGTAAATTCCTGCACGGGAATAGGACTGTCGAACATAGTCATCATATACTTTGGCACGCCGAATTCCACGCGGCAAAGTCCGTGATTTCGCAAATACAGTCTGTATTTACCGCTTACGGGAACTTTAATACAACCTTCGGTAACAGTCAAAACGTAAAGGCTCGGATCGGCGTCCGGACGTCTTCTAACTCCCGCAAAGTCTATACTTCCGGTATAATCGGGACTTCTCTTTTGATAAGATGCAATCGCTTCGTCCAAAGACGTTGAAGTATTGTCGAATTTCCAGTTTTCGTAAATCTTATACGTGGCAACGGTTATCAAAACGTTTATTCTGCCGAAAAGCGTAACGCTGTTTTCTCCGTTTCTCAAATTCAATCTGAACTCGTCGGTCAATTTATTCGTACTCGGCGTGTAATAATATATTCCGTCTTCTTCGCTCCAAAGACCTTTATCGCCGTCAATCCCAACTATATCCCACTCGCCGTCTGCCAACGAAACGATATTTTCGGCAAAATCAAAAGTCGCTCTTTCGCCCATAGCGACGGTATAACCCATACTGTAAGATTCTTCGCTGCCAAGAGTAAACTTTGTCTGCACGGGAATATACATATTGTTGCCGGACATTTTGTTTTTGGTTTCTTGCGAAAGCGAGAGAGAGAATTTTTCGCAATAAAAACTCATATCTGCGCTCAATTCTTCGCTTATTATCAACGCGAGCGTGTCGTTGGATGGCTTACTGGACGCGATTTTTCCGTAAGCGACGATTATATTTATGGTCTTGTCAAGACCGAAAGTATGCATAATATTGATAAAGAATGCGCGGATCGTGTCCCTGTCGTAATTTTCGTCGCGTTCGTTTAACGGCGCGTCGAGAAGTTCGACAGTCCTTGTCAAGCAATCGTACGGTTCGATAAGCCAAGTCCAGTCGCTTTCCACCGCTGCGTTGGAATGGGTCATTACCACGTTGTCGATACTGCAAAGCACGTCGACAATCATCGTTTCCGCAATTGATTCGGAAAAATTGTCAGATACGCTGACTTTATGTTCGCTAATTGCGTAAAGCAAATCCCACGCTTGTCCCGCTATAAGATTTTCGTATACAAGAAAGTCTTCAAAATAAGACTTGTCCGCGACAACGGCGCGTCTATCTTCGTCGTAAATCAAGCCGCTTCCGAAATTTCCCAACACGACGCTGGAAGTATATTCGCTGCTGTTGCTGGGGATCTCCAAAGTTTCGTTAAAAAACGATACTGCCGACTGCCACCAAAGCAAAGTATTGTAAAGTCCTTCTTTGATGACGCACTTGCCTTCTTCGTCGTAAAGTATATCGGTAGGAACGTAAAATCTCGCGTTTACGCAATCAAGTATCGCGTAATCACCGCCGCCCTTTTCAATCTGACCGACGTCGTCGCGACCTAATCTGTAATACGGCATAACGATTCCGCCTTCGATTCTCATATTAAATGAATTTGCCGTCGCGCCCGAGTTTGACATTTCCGGCACGAGTATTTCGACTACTCCGCCGTCAGGCGCGTCTTTGGAGTCTATCATAGTTCTGACAGTAGAGATTTGTCTTACGACTCTTACGCCTGTTGAAAAATTATTTACCAACACGCTGTAACCGAATTGCGCTATCGTATTCGATACGTCTATCGTCAGCGTTTCTCCCGCGGGAAGATATATACCGGTGATATGATACCCGCTCAGTCTTGCGTCAACGTTGATTTTGGCGCGAACTCTAAGTTGATCTTTATATTCTATCGCAGTCGTGGGAGCGGCGTGAGAATCAAGTACGGCTATACCGTCTCCGAAACGCGACACTACCGAATCCTGTCTTTCGATATAGTTCTGATTATTTTTCGAACATGCCGTAAAACCGACGCATAAAACGACGGCCAAAACAACAACGGCGATAATCAGCGCTTTTTTTCTCATTTTGTCTCCTTTCGACTCTTAATCAGAATAATTTTACTACAAAAAAAAACAAAAGACAATTAAATATATAACGATTATTATAAGTTAATCGGTTTTTTAGACTTAAAATACGCAAAAAATCATACTTTTTATATAAACGTCAAAAAACCGACGGGATTTCCCGTCGGTCTGAAATATTCGCGTAAAATCAATCAATAATCCAATTCTATACAGCCGAGATTGCCCGCGCGTCTTTTGTAAAGAACGTTGACTTTTCCTGTCTTGCTGTTAAGGAAAATATAGAAGTCGTGATCGACGAGTTCCATATCTTCTACCGCTTCTTCGAGATCTATCTTTTTCAAAGCCATAGATTTTGTACGGATAATCTCCATTTTCTTTTGTTCCGACTGCGGATACATGCTGCCTTCGTCCAAAGCGCTCTTTTTGAGTTTTCCCAGTTTCGTGCGATGCTTTCTTATCTGTCCTTCTATCTTCGGCAACGCTATATCTATATTGTTGAACATATTTTCCGAAGAAACTTCGCTTCTTACCATATTGTTTCCAAAGAAAATCGTTACTTCCATAACGTACTTGTCTTTACCGCCAGTCTCTTTAAGAAAGATCTTCGCTACGGCGTCGTCTTCGAAATATCTCGAAAACTTTTCCATTTTCTTGTTGATGATCTCTTCCAGATGGTCAGTCAGTTTGTAATTTCTCGCAATTATTTCTATTCTCATATAATTGCCCTCCTTTATTTTTTTCGAAAACCCAAATATGCGGGTCTCAAACTTACTTTTAATTTATCGTCTAAATAAGACTGTTGTTCCTGTTTATTTAATTATACCACACTCGAAAAACAAATAAAAGATGCTTTTTGAAAATTTAACGTAATTTTTAACTAATATTTTGTCGCTGCCGTTATAAAAACGCCGTCCTTTCGGACGGCGCCTAAGTTTTAATATGATTTGCTTTGCTACTACATTTCTTTTTCCCAGAATACCGAATATCTCGCTATCAGCGCGGATAACTCTTCTTCCGTAATCAAGCCTTTTCCTATCGCGACTTT
>JAIEEW010000257.1 GCA_029067255.1 Clostridia bacterium
ATCCAACACCGCGGAATACGGCGACTACCGTACGGGTAGAAGACTTATCACCGAAGAAACGAGAAAGGAAATGAAGAAAGTTTTGAGAGAAATTCAGGACGGTACTTTCTGTTCCGAATGGATGACCGAGAACAAGAGCGGCAAGTGCGCGCACTTCTACGCTACTCGTCAACTTGAACTTGAACATCCGCTTGAAAAGGTCGGAAAGGAACTCCGTACCATGATGAGTTGGCTCAAAAAGTAACAATAACCGTTAAGTCGTCTTGCAAACGCAAGACGACTTAATATCAATATGCAGAAAGAGATTTCGTCGAATTTTGCATAACGCGGCCGTTTATTGATATAAATGGCTTATTTCATAGATAATAAAAAGTAATAATATCCGTTCATAGGAGAGATGACTTATGGCTTTGAGAAGCGAATATTTGACAAAAGGAATAGAAACTGCGCCGCAAAGATCTTTGCTTTACGCGTGCGGTTATACCAAAGAAGAACTTGAAAGACCGTTGATAGGCGTAGTATCTGCGCACAGCGAGATAGTACCGGGGCATATGCATCTGGACAAAATCGCAGAAGCGGTAAAAGCGGGCGTACGGCTCGCGGGCGGTACGCCGATTATGGTTCCGTCTATCGGAGTTTGCGACGGTATCGCTATGGGACACGTCGGAATGAAATATTCCTTGGCGTCAAGAGAACTTATTGCGGACAGTGTGGAAACAATGGCTATGGCGCATTGCTTTGACGGTTTGGTATTAGTTCCTAACTGCGATAAGATTGTGCCGGGTATGGTAATGTCGGCTGTCAGAATGAATATTCCCGCAGTCGTAGTTAGCGGCGGACCTATGATGGCGGGCACCGTTGCGGGCTGCGAAACTTCTTTGTCAAAAATGTTTGAAGCGGTCGGCGCAAGAAAAGCCGATATTATAGACGATAAGCAACTTCTTGAATATGAAGAGAATTGTTGTCCTACTTGCGGTTCTTGTTCCGGTATGTATACTGCGAATTCCATGAACTGTCTTTGTGAAGCGATAGGCATAGCGTTGCCCGGTAACGGTACGATTCCCGCAGTAATGAGCGGAAGGATTGCGCTTGCAAAGCACGCCGGCATGGCTATTATGGATCTCGTGAAGAAAGGCGTTAAGGCAAGAGATATTATTAATGAAAAATCTATCCGCAACGCATTGGCTTGCGATATGGCTCTCGGCTGTTCGAGCAACAGCGTATTGCATTTGCTTGCAATCGCAAACGAAGCGGGATTCCCGCTCGATTTGAATATAATCAATCAAGTCAGCGCAAAGACGCCTAATCTGTGTCATCTCGCTCCGGCAGGACCGACGCACATGCAGGATCTCGACGCGGCTGGCGGCGTTCAGGCGGTTTTAAGCGAACTTGCGAAGAAAAATTTGATAGACACGACTGCAATAACCGCTACAGGCAAGACTGTAGGCGAGAATATTAAAGGCGCGTTCGTTAAGGATTACGAAACTATTCGTCCTATCGAAAAGCCTTATAGCGAAACGGGCGGTATCGCTATACTTTGGGGCAATATCGCGAAAAACGGTTGCGTAGTTAAGAGAAGCGCCGTTGCTCCGGAAATGCTCAAACATTCCGGTCCCGCAAGAGTGTTTGATTGCGAAGACGACGCGATAAAGGCTATTTACGGCGGAAATATTCACGCAGGCGACGTTGTGGTTATAAGATATGAAGGACCGAAAGGCGGTCCTGGTATGAGAGAGATGCTCAATCCGACTTCCGCTTTGGCTGGAATGAAACTGGATAAATGCGTTGCGCTTATCACTGACGGAAGATTTTCCGGCGCGTCCAGAGGCGCGTCTATCGGACACGTCGCTCCGGAAGCGGCTGTCGGCGGCGAAATCGCGCTTATCAATGAAGGAGATATCATCGATATCGATATTCCCGCCAACAGCGTAAACGTAAGAGTAGACGAATCCGCGCTTCAAGCGAGAAGAGCGGATCTAAAAGAGAAAGAACCGAATATCAAGACGGGTTGGCTGTCGAGATATTCAAGACTGGTTACCGGCGCGGACAAAGGCGCGGTGCTTAAATAAACAACAGGAAGAAGGAATGAATATGTTGACGTTAGACAAAGTGTATCACGCCTCTTACGTTCTCAAAGAGGCGATAAGAGAAACGGATATAATCTATGCGCCCAAACTTAAACCCGGCGCGGAAGTATATCTTAAAACAGAGAATTTGCAGGTAACGGGTTCGTTCAAAGTCAGAGGCGCGTATTACAAAATTTCTCAACTTTCCGAAGAAGAAAAGAAGAAAGGCGTAATCGCTTGCTCGGCAGGCAATCACGCGCAAGGAGTTGCTTTGGCTGCTAGAAAGAACGGCATTAAGTCTTTGATATGTCTTCCTGACGGCGCGCCGATATCAAAAGTAGAAGCGACAAGAAGTTACGGCGCGGATATCTGCTTGGTGCAAGGCGTTTACGACGACGCATATAATAAGGCTATTCAACTCAAAGACGAAAAAGGTTATACCTTTATTCATCCTTTCAACGATCCTGACGTAATAGCGGGACAGGGTACGATAGGATTGGAAATAATCAATCAAATCGACGATATCGACGCAGTTGTAGTACCTATCGGCGGCGGCGGACTTATCGCAGGAGTCGCTTTTGCGATTAAATCGCTCAAACCTTCCGTAAAAGTATACGGCGTTCAGGCAAGCGGCGCTCCGAGTATGGAGAAGTCGTTCAAAGAGCATAAAATAATAAAACTTGACAGCGTTCATACGATAGCGGACGGTATCGCGGTAAAAGAGCCTGGCGATCTTACTTTCGATTTGATTTCAAAATACGTAGACGATATCGTTACCGTTACAGACGACGAGATTTCAGCGGCTATTTTAGCGCTTATCGAACAGCATAAAATGGTAGCGGAAGGCGCGGGCGCGGTGTCAGTTGCGGCTACGATGTTTGGCAAGATACCTACGGACGGAAAGAAGATATGCTGTCTTGTATTA
>JAIEEW010000258.1 GCA_029067255.1 Clostridia bacterium
GGTTTGGTAACGCCCGGATACGCCGTCGATTCTTCTGCGATCATCATTAGTCCTTTGAATTTTCCCAGCATATGCGAGTTGAGTTTTTTAAGGAAATCTATCGCTTCGAGATTGTAATTTCCGCCAAACGCGTTGGGACGCCATTCTCCGCCCTGTCTGCCGTAATCGAGATAGAGCATAGACGCGACCGCGTCCACTCTTATTCCGTCGATATGGTATTCGCTTACCCAAAAATCCGCGGAAGATATAAGGAAAGAATGAACTTCGTTTCTGCCGTAATCGAAGACTCTCGTTCCCCATTCTTTATGTTCCTGTTTGCACGGGTCTGTATACTCGTAGCAAGGCTCGCCGTCGAATTCGTAAAGACCGAAAGAGTCTTTTGGGAAATGCGCGCATACCCAGTCGAGAATTACGCCTATTTTATTTTTATGACATTTGTTGACAAAGTATTTGAAATCGTCGGGAGTTCCGTATCTCGAAGTGGGCGCGAACATACCGCTCACCTGATATCCCCAACTTCCTTCGTAAGGATATTCGGATATCGGAAGTATTTCGATGTGGGTATACCCCATTTGCTTGACGTAAGTTACCAGTTCGTCCGCTAGGTCGCGGTAATTGAGTATATTTCCGTCTTCGTATCTTTTCCAACTGCCTACGTGCAGTTCGTATATATTTATCGGTGAATGAAAAGGATCGAATTTTTCTCTTTCTGCAATCCAATTTTTATCCGTCCACTTGAATTGCGATTTATAAAGTTTGGAAGCGTTGGCGGGCGAAGTTTCGCTATGTCTTGCGTACGGATCTGCTTTGAGTCGCAATTTGCCCTGCGGCGTTTCCACGCTGAATTTATATATATCGTAAATTTTAAGTCCTTCTACAAATCCTTCCCAAATACCGTCGCTTATCTTCTCCATAGGATTGCGATCTCTGTCCCAGTCGTTGAAATCGCCCACAATGCCTACCGACTTAGCGTGCGGCGCCCAAACGCGGAACAACCAGCCTTCTTTTCCCTCTCTTACGCATTGCTGCGGCGACATAAATTTGTACGCCTCGTAATTAGTTCCCTCGTGAAATAAATATATCGGAATTTTCTTATCCAATTCTCATTTTCGCTCCTTTTTCATACTTATCCAAATTATACCATATTATTTTTTAATATACAAGACCGATTTTTGAAAAAATGGATTTTTTTTACTTCAACCGCTTGCAATTCTCTTTCAAGGGGAGTATATATTATATGGTCGGTTTGTCGATATTTGTAAATATAAATATTTTCAACGCCTTGGCAATCGGCACCACACTCGGGGAAAAGCGTGAGAAAAATTATTTCGGAGGCGCGTATGGCTACCAAAGATATGTCCGTAGGAAAACCGCTCAAAGTGCTTTACGCTTTCGCAGTCCCGATGATCGTATCCGTACTGTTTCAACAATTCTACAACATTGCCGACTCTCTGATAGCCGGCAATTTTATTTCCGACAACGGCGGCGCGCTCGCTGCCGTCAACGCCGCTTATCCGGTTACGGTGGTATTCATAGCGATAGGCAACGGCTTCGGCGTGGGCGGCGGCGTGGTAATATCGAGAATATTCGGTTCAAAAAACTATAAGCGCGTCAAAACCGCAGTCCTGACCGCCTTGATAAACATAGCGGTATTCTCCGCAATCTTTACTGTGATAGGCATACTGACAAACAAACCATTACTTTCGCTGATGAACTCCGAAGAATTGGGAGAAAGCGTATACGCTCAAAGCGTCGACTATCTGGACATATACGTTTACGGACTGTCGTTTCTGTTTATATACAACGTGGTAAGTTCGATATTTCAAGCGTTGGGGAATTCAAAAACTCCATTATTCCTTCTGATATTCTCCACTCTATTTAACGTGGCTATTGACATAATATTCGTCAAATTCCTTGATTTGGGCGTAAAGGGACTTGCATGGGGTACTTTTGTCGCGCAAGGCATAGCGTGCGTACTCTCGCTTGCGGTCCTACTGATCAACTTAAACAAATTGCCCAAACAAGACGAAGACGTTAAAGACGGTATGACCGACGATACTTGCGAAAAAAACAAGCCGCGCAAAGCGTTGGAAAACTCCGTTTTTTCCATTTCTACATGGACTAGCATAATGCTTCTTTCAATGCCAAGTATACTGCAAAACTCGACTGTTTCGATAGGACAACTTTTTGTACAAAGCCTAGTCAACTCCTTCGGCAATCCTAATCTTGTCGCGGGTTACGGCTCTGCATTCAAAATCAACTATATTATCATATCTGTTTTTCTTACCATATCCAACGCTATGGCGACGTTCACTTCGCAGAACATAGGAGCGCAAAAACTCGAAAGAGCGAAAGAAGGACTCAAAGGCGGAATAATTTCCATGATAGCGATAGCGCTTTTCTCCACTGCGCTGTATTTAATATTCGCAAAGAATCTTGTCGCCGCTTTCACAAGCGAAAACAATCCCGAAATAATAGATATAGGCGCAAAATTCCTGTATATTCTCTCGCCTTTCTACGTCGTAGTATGCATCAAAATAATCTTTGACGGATTCATAAGGGGCGCAGGCGATATGGCGGGATTTACGACAAGCACAATGACAGACCTTATATTAAGAGTCGGACTCAGTTATATATTCGTCAAAGCATTTAACACGGGGCATGAAGGAATATGGTGGAGTTGGCCAGTCGGCTGGATCGTAGGCGCGATAGTAGCGGTAATATTTTATCTGTCCAAACGTTGGCTCAAAACGGCGAAGAAATCGCTTTGATAATCTCGCGTTGACACTGCAAAAATTTTTTAATATACTTATATTATGGAACTCAAAGCGATGGAAATCATATTAGACGACTATCCCCTATCAATACGTCCGTATCTGCAAGGAGCGAACGTATTCGACAGCAGTTGTTCTGAACAAGCGAAAGTCGTATTTTCGGACAAAGACTGCGGATATTTCATAAAGTCGTCAACAAGCGACGAATTACGTTTAGAAGCGATAATGACGCAATACTTTTACTCGCTGGGTCTTTCGGCAAAAGTATGCGAATATCTAAGCGATAACGATCGCAAATGGCTGGTAACGGAGAAAATTCACGGCAACGACGGAATATCGTCCGAATATCTCAACGATCCCAAAAGACTGGTCGATATATTTGCAAACACTCTGCGAGAATTACACTCTCTGGATTTTTCAAACTGCCCTGTAAAAAACCGTACTTCAAATTATTTGGACACGGCGCAAAAAAATTATCTTGCGGGAGTTTGCGATAAAAAAATTCTGAAAGAGCGCGGTTTCACATCGCCTGAAGATGCGTGGAAT
>JAIEEW010000259.1 GCA_029067255.1 Clostridia bacterium
GTTATTATATATACTAGAAAAGATTTCGATAAACTTTTCAAAAGGATATTATGATTAAGATCGTTGTCGTAGCCGGACCGACCGCAAGTGGAAAATCTTCGTTTGGTGTCGATATAGCAAAGAAAATTAATGGCGAAGTTATATCTTGCGACAGCATGCAAGTGTATCGAGAAATGAATATCGGTACGGCAAAAATCAGCCGAGATGAAATGAATGGCGTAAAACACCGCTTAATCGATATTGTCGATCCGAAAGACGAGTTTAGCGTTGGGGAATATTCGCTGAGCGCTAATAAGATTATAAAAGAGATTTCAAATCAAGGCAAGATTCCAGTTATTGTAGGCGGCACCGGATTGTATATTGATTCAATATTATATCCTATGACTTTCGGCGGAAGCAAGAATATTGAAATAAGAAAGTCATTGGAAAATGACTGCAAAAAGTACGGAAAAGAATATATGCATGGGCTTTTGGCTCAAATAGATCCCGAAGACGCTGCGAAAATACATCCGAATAACGTTAAGAGAGTATTGAGAGCGTTAGAGATTTATAAAACAACTGGTAAGTATAAGTCTGATATGCAAAATTCTGAACGCAAAATTCAATACGATTGTTGTATGGTTGTGTTAAATCCAAGAAGAGAAGTTTTGTATAAGCGAATAGATTGCCGAGTCGACGATATGTTTGAGAGAGGACTTGCAAAAGAAGTCAATGAATTGCTTTCTAGCGGAGTATCTTTTGAAGATCAAAGTATGCAAGCGATCGGTTATAAGGAATTTAGATTATTTTACGATAAAACAATAAACGAAGCGGAATTGAAAGATAAGATTAAACAGAATTCTCGCAATTATGCCAAAAGGCAGATCACTTGGCTAAAAAGATATGGTTTTGCTAAATGGTTTGATCCTGAGTCGCAAATCGACTTAGCGACTGACTTTATTCTTAAAAGTATAAGAGGTAATGTATGAATTTTAAGTTTGAAACTATAGAAGCAATAAATGCTGCGCAAGAAAAGTTGAGAAAGCAATTTGACGAAATAGATGAGATTGCAACGTCAAATCAAATGAAGGTTTTGAAAGCCTTCCGAGATAACAGCGTGGGTCAAAGACACTTCGCTCAAACAAACGGATATGGATATGACGATATAGGCAGAGATACGCTTTGTCGGTTATATGCTCAGGTTTTTGGCGGAGAAAGCGCTATTGTGTCGCCATTAATTGTCAGCGGAACGCACGCGCTTTCTTTAGCGTTTTACGGAGTGCTGAGACCTGGAGATGAAATGCTTGCTGTAACCGGAAGTCCTTACGACACACTTAAAGAAGTTATAGTAGGAGAAAGTAATGGTTCGCTTAAAGATTTTGGGATTAAGTACAATGAGATAAAGTTGGAAAACGGCAAAATTGATTTAAATACTGTTTCTAAAAACATCACAGACTCAACAAAATTGATTTTTATCGGAAGATCTAGAGGATATGAATGGCGCGACGCGTTGTCAATTGAAGATATTAAGGCCGCTATTGAAAGCATACGAAAAATTAAGCCGGAAGTTTGTATAATGGTTGATAATTGTTACGGAGAATTTCTTGATAAAATTGAACCGACAAATGTTGGGGCGGATATTATTGCAGGTTCGCTAATAAAGAATCCCGGCGGTGGAATTGCGCCGACAGGCGGATATGTGTGCGGCAAAAAACGGTACGTTGATTTGATTGCTAATAGATTAACTGCGCCTTCTATTAGAATGGAAGTTGGCTCGTATGCATACGGATATAAAGATTTTTATCAAGGATTATTTATCGCTTCGCACACTGTAGCAAACGCATTGAAAGGATCTATGCTGATTGGGCAGGTCTTCAGCGATTTAGGATTTGAAACTATGCCGCGTCCAGGTGAGCGTTGTAATGATATTATTAGGTCAATAAAATTTAATACTAAAGAACAACTTATAGATTTTTGCAGAGCAGTACAGGAAGTTTCGCCTATCGATAGTAATGTTGTGCCGTTTCCGTGGGATATGCCTGGGTATGAGCATCAAGTGATCATGGCTGCGGGTACTTTCGTTGCTGGAGCGTCTATAGAACTTTCGGCAGACAGTCCGATAAAAGAGCCTTATATCGCATACCTGCAAGGCGGTTTAACTTACGAGCATGTTAAGATTGCCGCGATGCATTGCTTGGAAAGAATAGTAAAGAAGTGAAAAAGAAGGCTATATGCCTTCTTGTTTTGGATATGTGTTTATTATTTTAATAGATCCTGTTTCTCATAAGTCCTGTCGCAATACCCAGTATTCTAAATTCTCGGTCATTCGTAATTATAATATCGCTCATATCGTCGTTTTCGGGGCGAAGTCTTATATAACTTCCGCAATTAAAAAATCTCTTCAAAGTTACTTCATTATTGTCTATCTGAGCGACAATTACTTCGCCGTCGCGCGCAACGTTTTGTTGTCTTACAAGTACCATGTCTCCATTATAAATTCCGATATTTTTCATGCTTTCGCCTTTTACATTTAGTAGAAACATTTGACCTTTACAATTAAAATAATCCGCGGGAATAGCGTAAGAAGTATCGTTTTCTACGTCGGCAAACAGGGGAGCGCCCGCAGCAACGTTGCCTAGCATAGGCACTGATATAAGGTTGGCAAAAACTTCGTTCGCATTTTTTATATTATCCGATTTAATTTGGGGAAGAGCAGCGCTAGCGGTCGATGTTTTTTCGACAATCTCAATTGCTCGGTTTTTATTATCGCCTTTACGAATAGCGCCTAGTTCTTCAAGTTTATCTAAATAATATTTTGCGGAAGCGGTTGACTTAAATCCAACTTGACTACATATTTCTCTCACGGTAGGTGGGTAGCCTTTTTCTTCTACAAATTTTCTAATAAATTCAAGAGTAAGCGAGCATTTTTCTGCGGTTTTTTCGATTGTTTTGCTTTTTGCCATCTTTTAGTACCTCAAAATGATTTTATTTGACATTTAAAATTTTAGCACAAATGTTCATATATTGCAAGTAAATTTAATAAAAATTTGAATATTTGTTTGCATAACTTTGCATAGTGAAATGTTATAAATATTTTTATTACATGAACATAAGTTTGGTCAGCATTCTCT
>JAIEEW010000026.1 GCA_029067255.1 Clostridia bacterium
GATACTACTTGTCCAATAACGGTAGCCCAAGCCGCGCCGGACATTCCCCAATGGCATGCAAATATAAATACAGGGTCAAGAATGATATTTACGATTGCGCCCGCCAGCATTGAAAACATAGACCAATTCGGACTCCCGTCTGCGCGGACGACTGCGTTTATCATATTCATAAGCATATAGATAGGGAAAAATCCCAAAATTATGTTAAAGTATTCCACAGCATATCCGATACTGTTTTCAGACGCGCCAAACAGCGTGAGCAGGGGTGTTTTGAGCGGATAGAATACTGCAAGCAGAATTATGCTAGCGGCAAGGGTAACTACCATTCCCGTACCTACGCATTTATGCGTATTTTCATTGTTTCCGCGTCCTTGATGGATATTCATATAAGCGGCGCAGCCGTCGCCTATCCACCACGCAAACGCTTGCGCTATGATAAATATGGGGAAGACTACTCCCGTTGCGGCGTTTCCAAGCGTGGAAAGTTCGCTGTTGCCAACGAAAATTTGGTCAACGATATTGTATAAAGCGCTCACTAAAAGAGATAGAACGCACGGAATACAAAATTTCAACATAAGTTTGTGGATCTTTTCCGAGCCTAAAAAGTTTGTTTGAAATTGATCTGACATTTTACAGCCTCCGATAATTTTTTTCGTCTTTGTCGGAGTAAAGATCGTGTGAAACCTACGAAGAGCAACAAAAAAAGACGCGTGGAATTGTCGAAATTCTACGCGTCTTTTGCTGTTCAACGTCATATATTTTATCGAATTTTTGTAAATTTGTCAAACAAAATTTTATCTACGTAAAGTAAAAATCCTTATTTCTATTTATTGGCATATTAGGACTGCTTTGAGTTCAAAACGCGATTGCATACGTTTAGTTTACTTTCTGTTTCTATCTCCCCACTCGCACATGCCGTCCAAAATCGGCATAAGCGATTTTCCGCGTTCGGATAGGCTGTATTCAACTTTCGGCGGTATTTGCGGGTATTCTTTACGTATAATCAGTCCGTCGCTTTCTAATTCTTTTAACGACAAACTCAAAGTCTTATACGATATGCCTTTGATATAGCGTTGAAGTTCGTTGTAACGGACAACTTTGAATTCCATTAACGTATAGAGAATAGTCATTTTATACTTTCCGCTGATAAGCGACAAGGTATAACTAAATCCCGTCTCGCATAATTTTTCCGAAGCGATACATCTTTTTGCGTTTTCCATAAAAAATCCTTATTGTTTTACACTATACTTTTTGATAGTATCGCACTTTATTGTGCGTACTTGACAGAATAAGCATACAATAATAGAATATAACTGTCAAGAGCGATTAGGCAATATATTCGCTATCGGAACAGTAAAAAAATAAGGAGATCATATAATGGGAAAGAAAATAGTTATACTCAACGGAAGTCCGCGAAAAAACGGTAACACTTCCGAATTGATCAAATATTTTAAGAAAGGCGCGGAAGAAGCGGGCAACACCGTTACGGAATTCTTTTTGAACGGGATGAATATTCGCGGGTGTTTAGGCTGTTGTCGCGGCGGCAAGGATGTAGAAAGTCCGTGCGCGCAGAAAGACGATATGCTCAAAATATATCCCGCATATAAAGAAGCGGATATAGTCGCGCTCGCAAGTCCGCTTTATTACTGGACAATAAGCGGACAGTTAAAAACGGCGTTTGACAGATTGTTTGCCGTCGCAGAATGCGATAAAAATTATAATAATCCCGCAAAAGAAAGCGTATTGCTTATGGCTGCGGAAGGTAACGGTTTTGAAGAAAGCGTGTACTGGTATGATCGACTTATGAATCATCTAAGTTGGAAATCGCTCGGGAAAGTACTTTGCGGCGGAGTATTTGAAGTCGGCGATATCAACGGAAGAAAAGAACTCATCGACGCGTACGAACTCGGAAAACGAGTATGATAATATTTTATATCGCGAAACAATTTATTTAGGAAAACTACACTTCATAGAAAAGTTAAAAGACCTGCAATCAATGCGGGTCTTTGCTGTAAGTTGTCGATTATGCGATTTGGATTTTGAAACCGTTATATTCAAAGTTAGAAAACGAATCGCTCAAACGTTATATGAGAAGAGAAAGATTTATTTGTTCCCAAAAAATCCTAACTTAGTATTGATATTCATTGCGCATTATGTTATAATTATACAAATAAATTTTTTAAAGGTAGCGACGGTCGAATACCGATTCATTGTATTTATTTTTAATATAAGGTCGCTTTTATATGGTGGGGAATTGAAGAAAAATAATAAAGCAGAAACTGGAAAGTTTGAATTTTATAGCGCTAAAAGCAAATTTTCGATTGTTTTGGTTATCGTCGCGGTTGCGCTTGTTTTGGCTCAGTGGATCGTAGGGTTGAACCTTATCACTCTTTTGAATCTAATTTTTTTGTGTTTTGTTTCTTTCGTGATAGTTATCAACGTGGTCTTCAAAGCAAAACTCAATAAATTATTTTTGATCGCTTACGTTTTACCTATATTCGCAATTGCAAGTTTCTATATAGTGGCAGGCGCAGATAGCGGTTGGGGAGCATTGTCCAGCGGAAAAGACGGATTTGTCAATACCGATAATTATCTGTGGCAAGGCGAAGGCAATTTCTTTACCAGATTCGTTGGCAATATTTTAATCGTTTCGCCTTGCGTTGCGCTAGCGTTCGTTCTGTTTTTGATTTGTAAGAAATTATACGATAAAAAGTATGTAAGACTGATATCATCAGTTTTTTCCGTAGCGCTATTTCTCTCGTCAATAGCGTTGGTATTCACGTGCAATTTGCGCTCTAAGCCTATTGCGTTAGATATGTCGCGCGGAGAAGATGAGTATCTCAAAGCGCTCAATGATTATTACAAAAAGAACGGCGTTAATTCTCAATCGCCAAACGTTTTGATCATCTTGATGGATGATATGGGTTACGGCGACACGTCCTATAACGGCAATAGCGTTTATAGCACTCCGGCTATGGACTACGTAGGACAGGAAGGCGTGGCTTTTGACAACTTCTACGCCAGTTATTCCGTTTGTTCTCCGTCCAGATTCGCTATGCTTACCGGTAGATATCCGTATAGGGGTTATGCGGACAACGTTATTTATCCTACTGTAAATACTACGCTGCCGGTTTGCACCACAAGACCTTTCCACTCCTTTGAAATGGGCGGCAACGTAGACGGGATGCTCGGCGACGG
>JAIEEW010000260.1 GCA_029067255.1 Clostridia bacterium
CAGTTTTACTTCTAGTCGCAATACTTCTAACAATGAGTATGGCAACATTGTGCGCATGTGGAAAGAATGAAAAAGCGCGAGAAGTGGAGTTGGAACTTATCAATCCGACTACAGGCGACGTAATGAAGAGTGGTGATACGATAGATTTGCCGGAAGAAAAGACGCCTATAGAAGTAAGAGTAAAAGATAAGGAGACAGGCGAGTATCTTACTGACGACGATTTGCCGGAGATGACTTTAGCGGAGAGTTGGAACGTAAACTTTGCCTTTATAAACACAGAAGGATTTACTACGAGTCAACAATATATCGAAAATTGGCCTACAAGGGAATATATAGATAGTCGTCCGTACTACAAAGAATATGAAATTATCGTGTTTTTTAGTTGCATACCTAAGAATTTGCAAAACCCCGAGAAATTTAAAATAAAGTATAGTAGGCATGTTTCTTACATAAAATTTTACATAAATAAATCTTGGAGAGAAAATAAGGATTAAAGGAGAAAATACTAATGACGAAGAAAATAAGATTTAATAGAGTTTTGACGTTAATTTGCTTAATGCTTATATTATTGTGTTCAATCCTGACTATAATCGCGGCTAAAACAGACGGCGAAAAATTTGCCGACGCAAGCAGTGGTATTCATGACGATCTATTGAAGAAATGCGAAGAATTCACAAAAGACACTACCATTACCGTAAACGGAGAAGAGTACGATATAACCGGATATGAGCAGTATTTGATAAAGCATTTTAAATTCGAATCGGATATGGATAAAACGTTTGACGAATGGATTGTTGAGATCGTTCCTATCGAATTGTTCAGTAACAAAATTGAAGAATTCCTTTACGTAGGAAAATCATACGGTTTCTTTTTCGATTACGATTGGGATACAGACGAATATTTAATTTATCTAATTTTACATGATTTCAATGTTGAAAAGTCAGGACATATAGTAAGATCTATAACACCTTTATATTATGAAAAATATTTATTTGATGAAGGCAATGTTACGTTAACTAGTACTCTAAGCGTTGGACCATATATAGACGACGAAGGGAGACCTTATCATAAAAATGTATATCATCAATATTCTTATAGAAATACTTTGTATTTGCAAAACGTAGCGTTTACAGGGGCGTTATACAATCTTAATAGCGTAAATTATGGCGAAGAAGGATATCAACCAGATCAAGATAACGGGGGCTATTTTATTGGCGGAAGTTATTTATTTAACGGGCAATCGCTTCAAACGGGAAGGTTTGACTGCATTGCTGAATTATTTGTTATTGGGTTGGGCGCTTTTGGCGGAAAGGTCGTCGGCGACGTTATTTCGGCAATCGAAGCAATAGACGCTATCAAAGACGGCTTATACGACTTGAGTAAGCAATATACCGAAAAGTTGACAAATATCAAGGATTATCCCTTTACCATCGAAGCGATAGAAAGAGCGCAGCAAATTGATAAATTTGGTCATTTATTAAAAGATTACGCCAGTTGTATGAATACGTCTGACGACAAAAACGCAGTATTATTCGATATAAAAAAAGACGCGTTGATACAATCGACTATGTATTATAATTTCGCCAACGATGATTATAAGGAAAATACGGGTTTTGTAGGCACAGTAATGTTGGATATCGTAACACCAACTTCGCTGGGGGAAAAAGTCGAACCGGTATTTACAAAAATTGAGTCAGAAGAGTTCCGCTACGATTTATATAATGAAAGTAGGATAGAACTCGCGGAGAATGAAAATACGGATATATACACTTTACCCAAAAGAGAGAACGAAGTAACTTTTACCGCGCCTGAAAACGGGATTTATACTTTTGAATCGCTTGGCGATATAAAAAGTAAATTTTCTGCGGACAAGGGAGAGATCATAGAAGACAGCAAATATAATCAAAAATTGATTGTAGAGTTGAGAAAAGGCGAAAAGTTTGATTTTGTAAGCAAAGAGCGATATGGGGAAAAAGGCGTCTATCAGATAAAGACGGAATTTACGCCGCAAAATATTTTGCCGGGCGAAACAAAGGCATTGACGGTAAGAGCGGGCGAGAGTGAGTTTTTTACGTTTGACAACCCCAACGGCGAAGGATTCAACTATTCTCTCGGAGTTAACGGAAATTACTCTGTTAGTATAGCGTACGAAGATAGAGATAATATTTTAGAATCCGTTTCTATGCAGAATATTAAAAGCGGAGCAAGGGCGTTTTGCGAAAGCGGAAAATATATTCTTAAAATCACAAATAATGGCGATAGCGACGCTGCGTTGAATTTCAGCCTTTCGCTTGCTTCGCCTTTGGATATCGGACAAGTCCACAATCTTGAAGTAGGACGAAATGCTTTATATAGAGTAGGCAATCCCAAAGCAAGAAGTATTATAAAATTTGCAACGGCAACAGCAAGTCCGTTGAATATAAGTCTGCTCGACGAGCAGTACAATATAATTGCCGAAAGTGGCAGCGTTGTAAGTCCTGAAGTAAAAACGTTGATTCAAGAAGATAAAACTTACTATTTGTTTATTGAAAACGACAGCGAATCGGAATTTAAGATAGCGCTTGAAATTTCATACGATTTGTTCCGGTTGACGTTGGGAGACAACCCGATAGTAGGCAAGCACACGCAGAGCGGTATATATCAACTGTCTTTGATAAGCGACGCGCAAGTAGCGATAACGGCGACAGAGAACATAGATTTATCGTTATACGACGGCTCTTGGAATCTGTTGGAAGCGCAGGACGGTAAGTATGGCGTATCAGCGAAAGACGTGTATTATATTTTAGCGACAGGAGAAGCAAGTTCATTTAATATAAACGTAGAACTTGATTGTACTGAAAGTTTGGTCGGAGAGATAGGCTCGGACAAATATAGATATATTCGTTTTGTTCCTGACAAAACTGATTTTTATGACGTAAACGGCGCAGATAAATTTGCTTGGTATGACGAGCATTTGACAACGTTCAGCGGGAAGATGGACGAAGGCTCTGTTTATTATCTCAAAGTGATGGGCGAAGAGAATGCTCCTTACAGTATTTCCATACGCAGAAGGGCGACGTTTATTCCACTAAGATCAAGTTTTGACGCGGCAAACAAACTGTATTACATAGAAATCGAGCAAGACGGCGCGTATACAATTACGACTTGGATATCAAACGGAGTAAGCGGAACTTACAATATTATAGATTCGGAAAATAATATCATAAGTTCAAACAACAAAGCGGGCGGAAAACTTATCGCGCATTTTGGGCAAGGCACGTACTATATTGATATGGAGACAAACGGCGGGGTAACAATGCTTATAAATGCTCATAATGCCGACAACGCTCAACTCAACAATACTTTGATCGAAGGTGTAAATCACAACGTATTGATAAAATCAAACACAGATAATACCTTTGTGGTAGAAGCGAGCAAAAAAAGCGAATACTATCTCATGATGACTTACGTATGCGAAAGATTGCAAATTTTCACTACGGTAACAGATTCGAATCTCGTAGAAATTCCGACCGAAGACTTAACCTTACAGCCGAGCGAGCAAGGAAAAAGGTATGGAGTTAAATTGAATCTTGAAGAAGGGAAAACTTATTTTATCAGTATCTATTATGCCGAATCCGACCCAGATAATAAGGAAGCGGAGTTGTTGATAAAAGTACCTATGAAAATCAGCGACGCTTATTTGAAATCTACCGGCGGAGAAGTTAGGATCAATATTCTCAAAGATAGAAAGCAGTTGCAGACAGAACCTATAATCTGTATGGGCAGAACGTATGTCTTTGAGACACTCGGCGCAGACAACGTAATCTGGAG
>JAIEEW010000261.1 GCA_029067255.1 Clostridia bacterium
TTCTAAATCTCTTCTCAAAATTCCGTAAAACGCAGCGTCTACTATTCCTTGATTGTCTTTATAATAATCTCTTAAAGTTCCTTCATATTTCATACCGCATTTTTGCATTACTTTTCCTGAGTTTACGTTTTCTGGATTATGCATAGATTCAATTCTATTTACTCCTACTTCGAAGAAAAAGAAATCAATCAACGCTTTAAGCGCTTCAGAAGTAATTCCGCAATGCCAAAATTTTTTACTTATACAATAACCTATATGTATTTTTTCCGTTTTATCGTCAACTTCTACTGCTGATATTGCTCCTATAGGCTGATTTATCTCTTTCAGAACTATTGCCCAATTGTAAACGTTGTTTTTATCATAATCTAATATTAAAGATTTTATATAATCTTCGCTATCTTTTATACCCGTATGCGGAAGCCAAGACATATATTTTGTTACGTCTGTGTCTGCCGCCCAGTTTTGATACATATATTTTGCGTCGGACAACTCAAATTTTCTCAATACAAGTCTTTCGGTTTGGATCGTCTTTGTTCCTAAATGTTTCATAATATTATCCTTCTACTTTTCGCTACTGCCAATCAATATCGTATTTCTTTGTAGATCCATATCAAAATCGGTACAGGTAATTATAGTTTGAAGACCGCTTGAAAGTTCCATAAGTTTTTGTCTTCTTGAAGCGTCAAGTTCGCTCAATACGTCGTCGAGAAGCAAGACGGGTTTTTCTCCTATTTCGCTTTCAAACAAATATATTTCTGCGAGTTTAAGAGATAAAGCGACTGTTCTTTGCTGACCTTGCGAACCGTATTTTCTTACGTCTATACCGTTTATTCTTATCGCTATGTCATCTCTGTGCGATCCAAAAGAAGTATAAAGCAAATTCATATCTTTTTCTATATTCGATCTGAGTTTTTGGAAAAAACTTTCTTTCATTTTATCGTTTTCGCAGTATTCTACGTTGCTTTCGTATTCGAGTTCCAAAACTTCTTTTCCGTCTGTTATTTCAGAATGTATTTTGCTTGCGAATACTTGTATTTTTTCTATGAATTCATATCTCTTTGCTATAATATAAGCGCCGTGTTCGGCAAGTTGAACGTCCCAACCGTAAAGCATTTCAGGCAACGCCTTTATATCCCTGCTCTCTTTAAGAAGTTTGTTTCTCTGCGCAAGAATATTATTGTATTTTGACAGCGAATACAAATATTTTTTGTTTTGTTGAGATAGACTTATATCCGCAAATCTTCTTCTCTCTTGCGGACTTTCTTTTATCAATTTCATTTCGTCCGGAGAAAAGAAAACAATATTGAGCATACCCAAAATTTCGCTTTGTTTGACAAGGGGTATTCCGTCTATTTTGATAATTTTTTTATCGCCGGCATCAATATAATATTCAACGGTATGGCGAGCGTATTGCTTTTTCAAATTTACTTTAATATATGCGTTATCGCTTCCCCACCTTATCATTTCGCGCGCTTTATTCGTACGCGGAGATTTGCCTATACCCGAGCAATATACGCTTTCCAAAAGATTTGTTTTTCCGCTCGCGTTTTTTCCTATTACTATATTCAGACCGTCTTTGAAATAAACCGTCTTATCAGCGTAATTGCGAAAATTTTTCAGCGTAACACTCTCTATATACATATTTATATTATAATTGAAAAGCCTTTTATTATCAACTTACTTAATTAAAAATTATTATATTTTATTGTTTGCTTTTATTGAAATTTCGGGTTGTTTATTGTATAATGGTTGTATGGACGAATGTAAGAAAATTTGGAATATTCTCCTTTTGGAAATATCCAACAGAATATCTACGGTTACTTACGATATGTGGTTCTCTTCATTAGAACCGCTTACTATCGTTTACAACAAACTTATAATCGTCGCAAAACTCAAATCTACGAAAAAAACGATAAATACAAATTATCGCGACGTTATTCTTGAAGAAATCAAAAAACTCAATACTTACGTTGATGATTTTATTATCATCACTCCGGACGAAATATCCGTCTATGAAGATAAGATAAAAGAAGAAAAAAAAGAAAACGATAACGTAGAACTTTACAATGCTTTGGTAGACAACAACTTTACTTTCGACAAATTTGTCGTTGGTCAAAGCAACCAGATAGTATACGCGGCGGCTAAAGCGGTAGCAAATCAACCAGGATCATTGCACAACCCGTTGTTTATCTACGGCGGCGTTGGACTAGGTAAAACTCACATAATGCACGCTATCGGCAATGAGATATTGAAGACTAATAAAAAGGCTAAAATACTCTACTGCACTACCGAACAGTTTATAAACGACTTTATCGACAGTATTAGAAACAGTAAAGATAACGAACAAAACAAAAGGTTTAGAGAAAAATACAGAAACGTTGATATTCTCATGCTTGACGATATTCAGTTTCTTGCGGGAAAAACAGGTACTCAGGAAGCGCTGTTCCACACTTTCAACGACCTTTATCAATATAAAAAACAAATCATACTCTCTTCGGACAGGCATCCGAAAGAACTTACTTTTCTTGAAGAAAGACTACAATCGAGATTTTCAAGCGGTTTGACGGTAGATATTTCTACTCCTGACCTTGAAACGAGAATTGCAATACTTCAAAAGAAAGCGTATTACAAAAACGTTAATCTTCCGATAGAAGTAGTATATTTCATAGCGGAAAGTTTCGACAGCAATATAAGAGAACTCGAAGGCGCTCTTCAAAAAGTAATATTCTACTGTCAACTTGAAGGAAAAGAACCTGATAATATCGATATTATAAAAGAAGCGTTGAAAGACGATATTGACGTATCAAATCATATACTCTCTCTCGACTCTATAGTAGACGCTACTTGCTCTTATTACAATATCAAAAAAGAAGAAGTAATTGGCAAGAAAAAATTAAAACAAATAGTACAGGCAAGACAAATCGCCATTTATCTTATCAATGACATGTTGGGCGTTCCGCTTGCCACGATAGGAAGTTATTTCGGCGGAAGAGATCATACTACTATTATATACGCAAGAGATAAAATAGAAGAAATGATAAAAACAAACAATCTGGTTGCAAATCAGATCAAAGACATTAAAAACATGATACAAAAGAGATAAATTTTATGTTTTAGGTCTTTTGGTTGTAAAACTTTAAGACATAAAATATACTCTCTTTCGTGTCATTGTGGATAGTGTTGATAACTCAAACGGTTTATCAACAGTATAAACGGCAATATTGTGAATTATTTTTTCAAGTATATGTCGATAAAACGTACTTATCAACATTATCAACATCCTTATTATGATAATTATTATCTAATTTATAAATATAA
>JAIEEW010000262.1 GCA_029067255.1 Clostridia bacterium
CTCGGCAAGAGTGGTAACCGTTCTGCCGTGGAAAGAGTTGACCAAAGTAATTATCTTATCCCTTCCTTTACCGTATTTGTCAAAGGAATACTTTCTCGCGGTCTTTATCGCGCCTTCGTTTGCTTCCGCGCCCGAGTTGGCGAAAAACACTTTTTCGCATCCAGTTCTTTCGCAAAGCGACTTTGCAAGCAAAGCGCAAGGCTGCGAATAAAACAAATTGCTCGTATGATTGAGTTTGCATACCTGTTGCGTAACGCTCGCTACCCAACCCATATCGCAGAATCCCAAACTGTTTACTCCTATGCCCGAAGAAAGATCGATATACTCTTTTCCTTCGACGTCGTAACAATTGACGCCCATACCTTCCGTTATTTCAAGATCGTAACGGTTGTAGGTATTCGTAACGTATTTTTTATCTATGTCTTTTATGCTTTTAGTCATAAAAACTCCTTACTTGATAAGCGTGCCTATACCTTTGTCGGTAAGCATATCCATAATTATCGAGTGCTTGATTCTTCCGTCTATGATGACCGCTTGACTTACGCCCCTGCGCACCGCTTCAACAACGCAATCGATTTTGGGAATCATACCGCCGCTTATCACGCCTTTCTTTATAAGTTTAGGCACTTCGCTGACCTTGATTTCGCTTATAAGCGTACTTTCGTCGTCCTTGTCCATCAAAAGTCCCCTTATATCGGTCATCAAAACAAGGTTTTCCGCATGCAAAGCGGATGCGATAGCCGCCGCGGCAGTGTCCGCGTTTATATTGTATATTTTACCGTCTTCGCCGCTCGCTACGGTAGCGATTACTGGAATATAGTCGTTTTCCAACGTAACGAGTATAGGATCTACGTCAACGTCGACAATTTCCCCTACGTTGCCCAAATCGACTTCGCCTTCTTTCTTTTTTGCCGTGATAATATTGCCGTCTATCCCGCAAAATCCTACCGCTCTTCCGCCTACGCCGGAAAGAAGTTTTACAAGATCTTTGTTCACCTTGCCGGCAAGCACCATCTGAACTATCTCCGCGGTTTCGTCGTCGGTGTATCTCAAACCGCCTATAAACTTACTTTCCTTGCCCACTTTTTTGAGCATATCGTTGATTTCAGGCCCGCCGCCGTGAACAAGCACGACTTTTACTCCTACGAGCGAAAGAAGTACTATATCGTTCATGACTGCCGTTTTCAACTCTTCGTTGAGCATAGCGTTGCCGCCGTATTTAACGACTATTATCTTATCGTTGTATTTCTGTATATACGGCAAAGCGCTGACAAGTATTTCCGCTTGCTTTGCCGATTCCAAATCGTTGTTCATATTCTCTCCGATCAGGTGCGGTAATCCGCATTGATTCTGACGTATTCGTAAGTCAGGTCGCAACCCCACGCTACCGCTTTGGAGCCGCCTTGATTACAGTTTACAAGTATAGTTATCTCATCTTCTCCCAAAATGAGATGAGCCGCGGTCTCGTCGAATTCCACGCCTACGCCTTGACGGCATACCGAGATGGTACCCATTCTTGATTTAATATCCACGTCGATTTTGCTTATATCGAACTTCTCGTCGGTATAACCTATCGCGCAAAGTATTCTGCCCCAGTTGGCGTCCGCTGCAAACAAAGCCGCTTTGACAAGCGAAGAAGTAACTACCGACTTGGCAATCGCTCTTGCCGTTTTTCCGCCCTTGGCTTTGGTTACGCGACATTCTATAAGTTTTGTCGCGCCTTCGCCGTCTTTGGCAATATCTTTGGACATCTCTCTCATTATCTTTTTAAGCGCAACGCAGAATTGATTGAACATAGGTCCTTTTTCGCTTATCAATGCGTTGCCCGCAAGACCCGACGCCATAACCGTAACCATATCGTTAGTCGAAGTATCTCCGTCCACGCTGACCATATTAAAGGTATCTCTGACTACTTTGGAAAGAGCGATTTGAAGCATTTTGGACGTAATGTTTATATCGGTTGTGATAAAACAAAGCATGGTCGCCATATTCGGATGGATCATACCGCTACCCTTAGCGATACCGCCAATATGACATACCTTGCCGTCTATTTTAACAACATAACCCCTTTCCTTTATAACGGTATCCGTCGTCATTATCGCCTTGCCCGCTCTGTGTCCGCCTTTCTCGTTGAGTCCTTCGACGAGTTTCGCCATAGAACTCGCGATAGGTTGGATATCCAGCGTTTGACCTATAACGCCTGTAGACGCGACTACTACGTCGCTTGCGCTTATGCCCGTATGCTCTTCGACAAGACGGCACATTTGCATAGCCTTTTCTTCGCCGTCGGCGTTGCAGGTGTTAGCGTTTCCGCTGTTGCAAATAATCGCTCTTGCCTTGCCGTTTTCAAGGTTCCTTTTAGTAACGATTATTGGCGCGCCTTTTACTTTGTTTTGCGTATATACGCTTGCCGTAGCGCATTCCACGTCGCTGACAATCAACGCCAAATCGAGTTTTTCTCTGTTCTTTCTGATACCGCAGTGTACCGCGTTCGCCTTAAAGCCTTTCGACGCGCATACGCCGCCCGTAATTCTCTTCATGTTCACCTCATTTTAGAAGGCAGGCGGGATGTAGTCCAGTCCGCTGTCTTCATCGATTCCAAATATTATATTCATGTTTTGTATAGCCTGTCCCGCCGCGCCTTTGACCATATTGTCAATAGTCGACACGACAATAACTCTGTTTGTGTGTTCATCGTAATGCAAAGATATATCGCAATAGTTGGAAAACTTTACGTTACGTAAGTTGGCAACTTCGCCCAAACCCAACACCCTGACGAATTTTTCTTTTTTATAAAATTCTTCGTATAAATCGCGAAGTTCTTTCGCGTCAGTTTTTCTCGTCGCGGTATAATAAATCGTAGAAACTATACCCCTGTTGACGGGCAAAAGATGCGGTACGAACGTTACGTTCACACGTTTGCCGCCCAGTTTGCTAAGCGTCTGCTCAATCTCGGGAGTATGCCTGTGGTTTGCGACTTTATAGGGCGAAAACGCTTCGTTGCAGTTTGGATAATGCGTATTGTCCGCAAGTCCCCTGCCTGCGCCGGTAACGCCCGACTTTGAGTCTATCACTATCGTATTGTCCGCGACAAGTCCGCTCTTAATCGACGGAGCAAGTCCCAACGCTACGCTTGTAGGATAACAACCGGGGTTGCCTATAACGGGTTGTCCGCAATAAAGTCCCCTATGCAGTTCGGGTATGCAATAAAGCGATTTGTCGTGCAAAGAAATATCTTCGTAAGTCTTTGAGTACCACTTCGTATATTCTTCGGCGCTGTCAAGACGGAAATCCGCGCCTAGATCTATCATCTTCACGCCTTTTTCTAGACACTTTTTTGCAAATTTTTCGCTAAGTCCGTGCGGCAAAGACGTAAACACGACGTCGCAATTATCGATTATGTCTTCGTTTTGAAGAGTCATATCGCAGATGTCTTTAAGATTTGGATATATCTCGCTGATCTTCTTACCTTCATAACTTACGGACGATACCGCTTTAAGTTCCGCGCGCGGATGCGATAGTAACAGTCTTACGAGTTCCACGCCCGCATAACCCGTCGCGCCTATAATGCCAACCTTAATCTTCATCGTCTTCTTCCTTCAATACGGTATTTTTTATTTTTTCTATATGGGATGCGACCGCTTCCGGAGCCGGTCCGCCGACAACGTTCCTGCCCTTGACGCAATTCTCCAACGATATAGCGTCATATACGTCTTCTTGGAATTTGTCGCTGAGTTTCTTATACTCGTCAATAGGCAGCGTGTCCAAAGTAACGCCCCTGTCAATGCAAAGCGCAACCAAAGTCCCCGTGATTTTGTAAGCGTCGCGGAAAGGTAGGCCTTTCTTAACAAGATAATCCGCGCAATCCGTCGCGTTGATAAAACCTTTCTTTCCCGCATTCGCCATATTCTCTTTGTTTACTTTCATCGTATCAAGCATAGGTGCGAGAGTGGAAAGACAGAGTTTTACTGTATCGACGCTGTCGAAAATCGCTTCCTTGTCTTCTTGCATATCTTTATTGTAAGCAAGCGGAAGACCTTTCATCATAGACAGTAACGTAGTAAGATTACCTACCGTCCTGCCGGTCTTGCCCCTGATAAGTTCGCAAATATCGGGATTCTTCTTTTGCGGCATAATGCTCGAACCGGTCGAATAAGCGTCGTCAAGTTCTACAAATCTAAACTCCCAACTGCACCAAAGCACTACTTCTTCCGAGAGTCTGGACATGCGCGGAATACATATAGCGATAGCGTTTGCCAGTTCCATACAATAATCTCTGTCTCTTACGC
>JAIEEW010000263.1 GCA_029067255.1 Clostridia bacterium
ATCTTAGAGGGGCTAGTTCTTTGATACATTATTCTTGCCTAAATATTTTAGTAAATTAAGGTATAAATGTCAAACACTTTAAGCGGTTTTTTATAAAAATTGTTTCAAATCGCCGCTTTTTACAGATAATACGCTTGTTTTAGTTCATATAAATGAAGTCTTTCGCCACGATCCAAGCAAAATATCCCGCGTACAGCGCGACCATCGTTATACCGCCCCCGCGACGTAGTTTTTTGTCTTTTGTGAGCAGTATGCACAAAAACAGTACTATCATAGTCGCTATCGCCATAACATTGTCAAGCATAAAACCTGTTATCCAGTCGGAGTTGAACGCTATCGGAGCGATTAGCGCGGACGTGCCGAGTACGAAAAGAATATTGAATATATTTGAGCCGACTATATTGCCGATTGCAAGGTCCGCTTCGCCTTTTTTTGCGGCGGAAATCGAAGTAACGAGTTCAGGCAGAGAAGTGCCGAACGCTACTATCGTAAGACCGATAAGGCTTTCAGACATACCCAGTCCGCTCGCTATCGTCTTCGCGCCGTTGACTACCGCTTGCGAACCAAGAATGACGAGCGTGATTCCTACTGCCAGTTTTCCTAGCATTTTGGCGATCTCGGCGCCTTTCTTTTCATTGCTTTTATTCTCATTTTCTTCTTCAGCGGGGGTTTCTTCAAGCGCAGGCATAGCGTTTTTATCTTTTTTGGAAAGGATTATCAAGTACGCGAAGAATATTATAAACATCAACCACATGATCAATCCGTCTATCCAGCCGAGTTGATTTCCTATCACGCCCATTATCATAAGAACGGCGGTAATTACCGTTACGAAGGGGATTTCTATATAAAGCGTATTTTTTTGAACAGAAAGCGGGGTAACGATAGCGCAAAGTCCCAGAATTAAAAGTACGTTCATTATATTCGATCCTAATACGTTGCCTATCGCAAGTCCCGAACTGTTGTTGACGGCGGAAGTAATGCTTATAGCCGCTTCCGGCGCGCTCGTTCCGAACGCTACTATCGTAAGACCTATGACTATTTGGGGGATTCCAAACTTTTTGGCTATCATTGACGCGCCGTCGACAAACCAGTCCGCTCCTTTTATGAGCATTACAAATCCTACGATAAGCAAAGACGCTTGCGCGGCAACCGACCAAAAGTCCATAAAATACCTCCGAAAAATCGAAAAATTTCTATCATTTTAATTATAGCGAAAAGAGAGATTTTATCAACGAAATTTTAATGCAGATACGGCATTATTTATGTAAGTTTAACACAAATTATGTAAAAATTACAGAATTTGGAAAATTTCCCGACAGATGTCGTACTCTGTCGGGAAGAGATGAATATTAGTTGCCGGTATATCCCCAGCGCACCGTCGCATTATAACCGGAGTACCAGTTGCTTGCCCAATTATCGGGTTTTTGGGACGCTTCGCAATATATATATTTCAACGATGAGTTATTTGAAAAAGCGTATTCTTGTATTTCCGTTACGGACAACGGAATTATTATTTGTGAAAACCTGCAACGATTGAAAGCGGAATTCTTTATAATAACCAAACTATTCGGCAAAGTAACTGTCGTCAAATTTTCGCAGTAAGAAAACGCTTGCTCGCCGATAGTATGGATTTTGCTGTCCGCGTCAAATTCAAGGCTATTAACGTCATTGCGATCATAAAACGCTTTATCCGCTATACTTGTAAAGTATTTGCCGTTGACTTTTGCAGGTATAATCAAGTTTGAAGAAGAGCCTATATTGTCAAGTATTCTCACGTCTCCGTCTTTTTCTATCCATACAAAGCCGTCTTCGGTAATTCCGTAGTCCGAGCAACCCCAGGTTAGGTTGGGTCTGTTGGAGTTCCAATTATCGTCCCAACCGTCGGGTTTGCTTTGCGCTTGACAGAATATATTTACATAGAGCGTGTTACTGAACAAGCCAAAGTTTATATCGCTAACGGAATCGGGTATGAAGATATATTTCAATCTTCTGCAATCTTCAAAGGCTCGGAATCCTATTTTCTCCAAACCGTAGGGAAGATAAATATATGGCAAGTTTGAGCAATAACTAAATACTTGGTTGCCTATATACTTCACGTTTTTGGGGATTGCGATATACGTTAAACTATTGCAACTATTAAATGCGCTTGATCCTATTTCCGTTAGGCTGTCGGGCAAGACTATATTTTTCAAATTATTACAATTTGAAAACGTATAGTTGCCGAGTTTTGTGATTCTACAGTCGGGGGAGAACGTTACGTCCGTTAGTTTGTTGCAATTTTGAAACGCGCCGTCCAATACGTCAACGTAATGTCCGTTTATTGATGCGGGGACAGTTACGATATCGCTCGTTCCGATATAATCGTAAATATTTACTATATCGTCGCCGGTCAATTTCCATTTGAACCCGTCCGGAGTTTCTCCGTGTTCCTTGCAATCCCAGATATACAAAGCCGTCTTCGGTAATTCCGTAGTCCGAGCAACCCCAGGTTAGGTTGGGTCTGTTGGAGTTCCAATTATCGTCCCAACCGTCGGGTTTGCTTTGCGCTTGACAGAATATATTTACATAGAGCGTGTTACTGAACAAGCCAAAGTTTATATCGCTAACGGAATCGGGTATGAAGATATATTTCAATCTTCTGCAATCTTCAAAGGCTCGGAATCCTATTTTCTCCAAACCGTAGGGAAGATAAATATATGGCAAGTTTGAGCAATAACTAAATACTTGGTTGCCTATATACTTCACGTTTTTGGGGATTGCGATATACGTTAAACTATTGCAACTATTAAATGCGCTTGATCCTATTTCCGTTAGGCTGTCGGGCAAGACTATATTTTTCAAATTATTACAATTTGAAAACGTATAGTTGCCGAGTTTTGTGATTCTACAGTCGGGGGAGAACGTTACGTCCGTTAGTTTGTTGCAATTTTGAAACGCGCCGTCCAATACGTCAACGTAATGTCCGTTTATTGATGCGGGGACAGTTACGATATCGCTCGTTCCGATATAATCGTAAATATTTACTATATCGTCGCCGGTCAATTTCCATTTGAACCCGTCCGGAGTTTCTCCGTGTTCCTTGCAATCCCAGATATACGATCTAACGCTGGTAAAACTGCCGTTTTGCCACCCTTCGGGTTTTTCCTTCGCTTGCGCGTAAACTGTAATGTGAGATCTGGTTGCAAAGGCGTTAGTGCTTATATATTGAACGCTTAGCGGAATGTCGATTTCGTTTAGATTTTTACAATTATAAAATGCATTTTGGTTTATTTTTACGCAGTTGTTAGGTATATTTATTTTTGATAGATTTTCGCAATTTTCAAAGAGAGATTCTCCGATTTCGGTTAAAGCGTCCGGAAGTTCTACGCTTGTTAAATTTGCCTTGTTCTTAAAAACTCCATTGCAGATTGCGACAACGGGCATATCGTTGATCATTGCGGGAACGGTAATGTTTTCGGCAGTTCCATCGTATTTGTAAATAAAAATTTTTTCTTCGGTCGTTGACGCCCATTTAAGACAGTCTTCAGTTTCGCCGTCTTCGTAGTAATTTTCGACCACCGGCAGGTTGTATCCGTTCCAGTCTCTGTGCCATTTATTAGAAGGGCTTTTTTGACAAAAAATCGTCAGATTGTTGCATCCGTAAAATGCGTAGTTGCCAACGCTATTTACGCTGCTGGGTATTATTATAGTTTTAAGCGATGAGCATCTCGTAAATGCGTACGCTCCTATTTTTGTAAGAGTTGACGGCAAAACAATCTCTTCAAGAGAATGACAATTATCGAAAGCGTTGTCGCCTAATTCAATCAAGCCTTCGGGGAGTTCTACTTTTTTCAAACTTTGACAATCTTCAAAAGCGTTATCGCCTACAGTAGAGACGTTTGACGGAATTTTTATTTCACGCACACTCGCTTTATAAAATGCGTTGTTTTCGATCCTAAGTATGCTGTCGGGCAGGGTAACTGATTTTATATTATAGGTATTTGCAAACGCCATACTGCCTATTGAAGTAACGTTTCTCCCACGCACCTTTGACGGGATTTCAACATTTTCATTTCGGGCATTACAGTCTTTCAATGTGTAAGTTCCGTTATAATTCTTTTGAAAAACCATTCCGTCGACGGTAACGGATTCCATAGGAATTACGGTGGAGCAGAGTATAGCCATAAGAATTGCAAACACCACGATAGCGCTTACCACGCTTGAGATTGTAATTATGAGTTTGCGTCTTTTTTTCGACTTTTCTTCCATTTTTGCGTTATACGCTTGCTTTTCCGCCAAAACGTTTTCTTTGGTAATTTTCTTAAATACGGTATTCTTATCGCATTTACAGGATACGCATTTTGTCGCGCCTTTCCAGTTGAGTTTTCCGCAAGCGCAGAACCAGTGAGTTCCTTTTTCTATAGGAAGACCCGCCGCAGTTTTTATTATACGTTTTGCCGCTTGATCATTTTCGCTTTGTTTGAAACGCTTGAATTCGTATTCGACTATTTCGTTTTCGCAATCAACTGGACCTACCGTTGCGTCGGTAAGTACGTATTGTTTCAAATGCAAAGACACGTTTTCCGTTGAAGGATCGAGCGGTATTTTTTCCGAAAAGTTGATACTCTTTCTATTAAGGTCTTTTATGGTAACATCAGAGTATGTTGCGATTTTTTCGTCTAGAGAATTAAAGCAGACAACGTCCAACTTGAACGCTAAAATATCAGAGCAAATTTTTTGAAATTTTATGTTGAGAGATCTTGTATTATTTTGCTCGCAGATTATATCCCAACCCTTTACAATGACGGGGTAAGATACGTTGAATTTTGTGAAATTTTCAGATAACAGAATTTTATAAGCGTTTTGTCCGTCCATTGCTCTCGCTCCTTAACTTAAAATTTGAAAAAGTTTCTATTAAATAGATATATATTTAGATTAAAAACATTATAACACTTTGTATTATATGATGTCAATAGTGAGTTGTTGAAAAAAGGGACGGATATTCCGTCCCTTTTTTTGGTAATAGATCATTTGGATTATTTGAAATATCTATCGTAAAGACCCTTGAAACCGCAGCCGTGTCTCGCTTCGTCCTTAGCCATTTCGTGAACGGTGTCGTGTACGTCGTCATAGCCGAGTTGTTTAGCAAGTTTAGCAAGTTCGAGTTTGCCTGCGCAAGCGCCGTTTTCCGCTTCCATACGCATTTTAACGTTTTTAGCG
Source organism: Clostridia bacterium (assembly GCA_029067255.1). Lineage (GTDB taxonomy): Bacteria > Bacillota > Clostridia > Christensenellales > UBA3700 > RACS-045. Next base: position 5,200 of record JAIEEW010000263.1, read on the forward strand.
GTGGAATCTGTAAGTACGTTGCCAAGAAGTTCAGCGAACTTAGAAGCGTGTTCCGCTTCTTCGAAAGCGTATCTCTTGAACGCTTCCGCTACGTCGGGGTAGCCTTCTCTGTCAGCCTGTCTTGACATAGCGAGATACATGCCGACTTCTGCGCATTCGCCGTTGAAGTTGTCTATAAGTCCTTTGATGACGCGTTCGTCATAAGCCTTTGCAGAGCCGACGATGTGCTCGCAAGCCCATGACATTTCGTCTTTTACTTCCTTAAAAGTCGTAGCGTTGCAGACAGGACACTTTTCGGGAGCGCTGTCGCCTTCGTGTACGTATCCGCACACAGTACATACATATTTTGCCATAAATGTTTTACCTCCGTATATTTGATCTTTATTATTTTATCCTATTTATCTTTGTTTCGGCAATCACTGCATAAGTTATAAAAACTTAGTCCGAAACTTGAAAAGTCGCTATTAGAGCAGTATTTGTCAAGCATACTTTTCATATCGTCGGGATAGGGCATATCCGTAATCTTCCCGCAGTTGGAGCAGATAACGTGGCAATGAGTATCCAGTTCGATATCATAACGCTCTTTTTCGCCGCAACCTATTACTTTGCCCAAAAGACCTTTCTTTTCAAGATAAGATAGATTGCGATAAACGGTCGCAAGCGAGATGTTGGGGATAGTCTTGCGACATTCCTCGTATATCGTATCCGCTGACGGATGGCATCTCATATTGCGTATTACGTCCAGCACCGCTTGTCGACGAGAAGAAAATTTTTCCATATTCTGGAAACAATATATCATGAACTATAATATTTGTCAATAAATTTTAATAATGATAATTATTATCATTTTATAAAATACGTTTGACCAAACGTGGAACGACGCTCGAATAAGACGCAATGCTTGCTAGACCGTCGCGTTGCTCCTTACGGCTACGCTCAATTTTGGTCGGACTTAAAGCGGATAGCCTAACGGCATTAGACTAGATTTCTCCACTTCGGTCGAAATGACGGGAGAGTATACAGGAGTTGTAACTCTACCCGTCATTTGTAATTATACGAGAATTAGTTTGAAAGGATATAATAAAACAAGGTAAAGGCTTTTCTACAATTATCTTAAGAGTACAGAGAAATGAATCTTTACCCGTCATATTGAGCGGAGCGACAGCGGAGTCGAAATATCTAAATATAATAGGATAACAATATAGAATAGATTCTTCGACTATGCTCGCAATAGCGGGAGATAAGACGGACATTGTTGACTTTACCCGTCATTTCGACCGTAGTGGAGAAATCTAGTTCAATATAGAATCAATATATAAGTCCGACTAAAATCAAAACGAAGCGTAAGCGTAGTCGAAATATCTAGTTTAATTTAATTCCGCTCAAATATATAAAAATCCTTGACAAGGGAATAATCGTTATTGTAAGATAAAGAAAACCTAGTAAAAAAGTAGGGATTGAAAAATGGTAAAGAAATTAAAGTTCAATATACAGGGAATGACTTGCGTGGTTTGTTCGGGAACGTGTCAAAAGGCAATATCCAAACTTAACGGCGTCAAGTCTTGCAACGTCAATTTTGCAAGCGGAGTGGCGCTGGTCGAGTACGACGAAGAAAAGGTCGGAGAAAAAGAGATTTACGGAGCAGTCGACAAGGCGGGTTACAAAGCGATAGCGGGCGAAAAAGAAGAGAAAAAGAGCGGTATGGCAAAAGTCGTCGCTATGTTGACGCTGTCAATAGCGTTGCTTGCTTTCGCAATGCCGGCGATGGCGGGAGTCAAGTATCCGTCGGCGTTATCTCCCGACGAAAGTCCGATTGTCTTTACGGTAATCCAACTAATACTCTGTATTCCCGTTATGATTATGGGCGGAGCGTTTTATTTCAGGGGATTTAAGAATTTGTTTAAGGCAAAACCTAATATGGATAGCCTTGTGGCGGTAAGTACAACGACCGCGTTTATATATAGTTTCGTCAACTTTATTCTTATTTGTACGGGCGACGGGCATAAGGTCCACAACCTGTATTTCGAAAGCGTAGCCGTGATTATAGCAGTGATAACTTTGGGTAAGTTTTTGGAAAGCAAATCGCTCAAAAAGACGGGCGACGCGATAAGACAACTTACTTTATTGACTCCCGCATATGCGACTGTTTTGAGAGATGGCGAATGGGTAAAAATTGACAGCAGCGAAGTAATGGTAGGAGATACGGTTCTTGTCAAAGCGGGAGAGAGTTTTTGTTGCGACGGTGAAATAATCGAAGGCGAGAGCAACGTAAACGAAAGTATGCTTACCGGCGAAAGTATGCCTGTTGATAAAGGCGTCGGAGCAAAAGTCTTTGGCGGCACGGTAAACGGCAACGGAATTTTGCAATTCCGAGCGGAAGGCGTAGGCGAAACGACTAAATTATCTAAAATAATAAAACTTGTGGAAGACGCTCAAAATTCCAAAGCGCCCATCGCGAGAATAGCCGATAAAGTATCGGGAGTGTTTGTGCCTGTAGTAATAGCGATAGCGCTACTTTCGGGAATCATATGGTGGGCGACCAACGGAATATCGCTTGCGATAAAGATATTTGTCGGAGTATTGGTAATCGCCTGTCCTTGCGCTTTGGGACTTGCAACTCCCACCGCTATAATCACTGGCATAGGCAGGGGAGCGAAAGGCGGGATTCTCTTCAAAAATGCGGAAAGTCTTGAGAGATTGGGCAGCGTTGATACCGTCGTTTTTGATAAGACGGGTACGGTAACGGAAGGCGCGCCTACGCTGACAGACAAATATTTGTTGGGCGACGAAGAAGAGATACTTTCTCTTGTACGCGCCGTCGAAAGCGTGAGCGAACATCCTATTGCAAAGGCTATAACAAGCGCGTTGCCGGACAAAGGTGTTAAGGCGGAAGTAAAAGTGCTCTCAGGTTACGGGTTGGAAGGCAAAGCGGACGGCAGGACGGTATTGTGCGGAAACAAGGCGCTTATGGATAATTATGGCGTGAACGTAGACAAGTTGATCGCAAAAGCCGACGAATTTTCCGACGAAGGCAAGAGTATTATAATGGTCGCCGTCGACGGTAACGCGGTAGGAGTACTTGCTGTGGCGGATACTCTCAAAGACGACAGCGCGGAAGCGATAGAACGACTTAAGAAACTCAATCTCAGATTGATTCTGCTCAGCGGAGATAACAAAAGAGTTGCGGACAATATCGCCGCAAAAGCGGGCATAGGCGAAGTTATCGCAAACGTCTTGCCAGAACAGAAAAGCGAAGTTATTGATAGACTTATTTCACAGGGACGCAACGTCGCCATGGTCGGCGACGGTATCAACGACGCTCCCGCTCTTGCAAAAGCCAACGTGGGAATCGCGATGGGAAGCGGAAGCGATATCGCTATCGAAAGCGGGCAGGTAGTAATAGTCGGCGGCAAGATCTCGGGTGTTGAACGCGCAATACGTCTTGCTCGGGCGACGATGAGAAACATAAAGGAAAATCTGTTCTGGGCGTTCATTTACAACATTATAGGAATACCCATTGCGTGCGGCATACTGTATCCGGTCAACGGCTATATCATGAATCCTATGTTGGGTGGACTTGCGATGAGTCTTTCTTCAGTATCGGTAGTCGCCAACGCTTTGAGATTAAATCTATTCAAATTTGACAAAAATAAAAAAGATAATAAAAACGAATGCGACGGCGCATGTCCTATTTTGGACGCGTCAGACGTCGCTCAAAAGGAGAAAGAAACTATGAAAATTACGGTAAACGGAATGATGTGTTCGCACTGCGAAAGCAGAGTAAACAAAGCGGTAGGAGCGTTGGACGGCGTTACTTTCGTCGGCGCGGATCACGATAAGAAACTCGTTGAAGTAACGTTTGATGAAAACAAGGTGTCGCTTGAAGAAATCAAGAACGCGATAAGAGAGCAAGGATACGAGGTATTGTAAAAAGCGTTGACAGGAAAAACTCTTTGTATTAAAATAATTTTATTATAAATACAGAGGATACGGCGATGTTTGAAAAAGTAAAAAAGATACTCAGCGAAGAAGAAGTTAAGGAAATATCCCATCTTTCGCCCGAATGTCAGAAATTGAAAAATAATAGGGACGAAACCGCGAAAAAAATAATTTCCGGCGAAGATAAAAGATTGATGCTTATCGTGGGACCATGTTCCGCGGATAATGCGGACGCTGTCTGCGATTACGTTTCCAGACTTGCAAAGAGCGCTGAAAAAGTCAAGGATAAGATATTCGTCGTCCCCAGAATTTATACGAATAAACCGCGTACGAGAGGCGAAGGATATAAGGGCATACTTCACAATCCCGATCCGCATAAAAACGTAACGGATATTCTTGCGGGAATTATTGCGATCAGGGATATGCATATTAAAGCGATAAGCGAAAGCGGACTCAGCGCAGCCGACGAAATGCTTTATCCCGACAACTATCATTATCTTGACGATCTTTTGACGTACGTCGCGGTAGGCGCGAGATCGTCGGAAAATCAACAGCACAGGCTTGTCGCGAGCGGAGTTGACGTGCCTGTGGGAATCAAAAATCCTATGAACGGAAGTATGAGCGTTACGCTCAATTCCATATACGCGGCGCAGATCCCCAATGAATTCAAATATCTTGACTATCAGGTAAAGACGCCCGGCAACGCTTACGCTCACGCGATTTTACGCGGCAGCGTGGACGTTTACGGCAACAACCATCAGAATTATCACTACGAAGATATAATCAAATTCGCGGATATGTATAATAGTCAGGGGTTGAAGAATCCCGCTATAATAATCGATACGAATCACTCAAATTCGGGCAAAAATTATATTGAGCAGATAAGAATCGCGCATGAAATAGTCAGCAATATGCATTACAGCGACAGTATAAAAAATATCGTCAAGGGAATGTTGATAGAATCCTATATCGAAGACGGTAATCAGAAGATAAGTGAAAACGTATACGGAAAATCGGTTACCGATTCCTGCTTGGGCTGGGAAAAGACGGAAAGACTGATATACGATATTGCGGATAGACTTTGATATAAAAGGACGGCGGCTGTTTGGCTCCGTCTTTTTTGAGCGACTATAATATTGTATATATTATTTTATTTAATCTAAAACGCGCGACGCGTCAATGTGTCAATTATTCTAACCGTTACATAATATGTATTATTCTTTGTCTGACGGAGGGATTTATGACAATAATTGACAAGTCTACGACTTATATTTCGCCTGACGCGGTAATAGCGGACGACGCGGTAATTTATCCGAACAACCATATTTTGGGCAACAGCGTGATAGGAAGCGGCTGCAAAATTATGCCAAACTGCATAATCGAAGACAGCGCGATAGGCGCTAATACCGTAGTAACGGCAAGCGTGATGCAAGAAGCGAGAGTAGGAGAGAATACTACGGTCGGTCCGTACGCTTATCTCAGAAAGGGCGCGAAAGTGGGAAATCATTGCCGTATAGGCGATTTCGTGGAAATCAAAAACGCTACTGTCGGCGATTATACAAAGGCTTCGCATCTCGCTTATATGGGCGACGTAACGATCGGCGAACGTTGCAACGTAGGTTGCGGAGTGATATTCGTCAATTACGACGGAAAGACAAAACATTCCAGCGTGGTTGAAGACAACTGTTTTATAGGCTCCAACTGCAATATAATCGCGCCTGTTACGCTGAGAGAAGGAAGTTATATTGCGGCGGGTACGACCGTAACGCACGAAACGCCTATGTCAAGTTTTGTTATAGGCAGATCCAGACAGATAATAAAAGAATCGAAAGGGGCGGAGAGATATGGCGATTAAATTCGGAACTGACGGAATAAGGGGGATCGCTTACGAAGAACTTACTCAAGACGTTGCGTACGGGGTAGGCAACGCTTTGGCAAGGATAGTTGACGGTTGTCGAGTCGCGATAGGAAGAGATACCCGAGTGTCCGGCGAAGATTTGTCCGACGCGTTGATAAACGGACTGATCTCTGCGGGCGGATTTGCTTTGGATTGCAAACTTATGCCTACAGCAGGCGTGTCGTATATTACGAAAAAGTACGGTTGCGATTTCGGCGTCGTTATAAGC
>JAIEEW010000264.1 GCA_029067255.1 Clostridia bacterium
GTTGTCAATGATTATATCGTCGGGATTGATACCGTCGCCATCCGCGCCGGTAGCGTCGCTTTGAGCGCCCTGCGCCGCCTGATAAAGTTTGGTAAATATCGGAGCGTTCGTCTTTGTCATCTCTTCGATTACCGCTCTGATCGCGTCAGCGTCGTCCGCTTCTTCCAAATCCTTCTTTGCTTTTTCCAGCGCTGCTTCAAGCGTCTTCTTATCTTCTTCTTCAATCTTGTCGCCGCTTTCCTGCAAAGCCTTTTCGGTAGCGAATATCATCTGATCCGCGTCGTTTTTCGCGTCAACTTTATCTTTACGCTTCTTATCTTCTTCGGCATACTTCTCCGCTTCTTTAACTGCAGCGTCGATTTGATCTTCCGAAAGGTTGGTAGACGAAGTGATAGTAACGGACTGTTTCTTGCCGGTACCCTTATCTACCGCGGTAACGTTTACGATACCGTTTGCGTCAATGTCGAAAGTAACTTCGATCTGCGGAATTCCTCTCGGAGCCGGCGGAATACCGTCGAGTTGGAATCTTCCGAGTTCTTTATTGTCGTTTGCCATAGATCTTTCGCCTTGCAATACTCTGATATCAACGGCTGTTTGATTGTTAGCGGCCGTAGAGAATACCTGCGACTTGGAAGTCGGAATAGTCGTATTTCTCTCAATAAGTTTTGTAAATACTCCGCCCATAGTTTCGATACCGAGCGACAACGGCGTTACGTCGAGAAGTACGACGTCCTTTACTTCGCCGGCAAGTACGCCGCCTTGTATAGCCGCGCCTAGAGCAACGCATTCGTCAGGGTTGATTCCCTTAAACGGTTCTTTACCCGTTACGCTTCTTACTGCGTCTACTACCGCGGGAATTCTTGTGGAACCGCCTACGAGAATAATCTTAGCAAGATCGTTTGCCGTCAAGTTTGCGTCTGCAAGAGCCTTTTTGAGCGGTATCATAGTTCTGGATACCAAATCGCTTGTCAAAGCGTCGAATTTCGCTTTCGTCAATTCCATATCAACGTGCTTAGGCACGCCTTCTACCATAGTGATATAAGGTATATTGATGACCGTCTTAGTCATACCGGAGAGTTCGATCTTAGCCTTTTCTGCCGCTTCCTTGATTCTCTGCATGGTAGCGTTGTCTTTGGACAAGTCTATTCCTTCTTTGGACTTGAAGTCGGAAACAATATAGTCCATGATCTTCTTGTCAAAGTCGTCGCCGCCGAGCATATTGTCGCCGCTCGTAGCAAGCACTTCGAATACTCCGTCTTCGATTTCGAGTATGGATACGTCAAACGTACCGCCGCCGAGATCGTATATCAATACTTTCTGTCCTTTGTTGTTGCCTTTGTCAAGACCGTAAGCGAGCGCTGCCGCAGTCGGTTCGTTGATAATTCTCAAAACTTCAAGTCCCGCGATTTTACCCGCGTCCTTTGTAGCCTGTCTTTGCGAGTCGGTAAAATATGCCGGAACGGTGATGACCGCCTGCGTAACCTTTTCGCCTATATAAGCCTCGGCGTCCTGTTTGAGTTTGGTAAGGATCATCGCGCTGATCTCTTGCGGACTGTAAGACTTGTCGCCTATCGAAACCTTGTAATTGCTTCCCATATGTCTTTTGATGGAAGAAACCGTTCTGTCGGCATTTGCAACAGCCTGTCTTTTTGCAACCTGACCTACGAGTCTTTCGCCTTCTTTCGTAAATCCTACTACGGAAGCGGTAGTTCTCGCGCCTTCCGGATTTGGAATAACCATAGCCTCGCCGCCTTCCATGATGGCTACGCACGAGTTTGTAGTACCCAAGTCGATACCGATTATTTTACTCATTTTTATAACTCCTTATAAATACTTGATTTCTATATTGATTCGCCTTTTCGGCGTGATTTTTATTCTGCTACGACTACCATAGGATGACGGAGAATTTTTCCGTCGCGTTGATAGCCAGTCTTTACTACTTCCACGATCTTTCCAGACTTTTCGCTGTCTTCGACTTTCATGACCGCTTCATGTTTGTTGGGATCGAAGTCTTCGCCCAAAGGTATAAATTCCGTTACGCCGAATTTTCCAAGCGCGGTAACAAACGCGTTCTTGACAAGTTCGATACCCTTGCGCTGCTCTTCGTCTTTTTGCGCTGCGATCGCCATATCGAGATAATCTATTACGGGAAGTATCTCAACAGCGAAATCGTTTACCCCGTTCGCGTACATATAACTGGCGGTAGCCGCGTTACGCTTTTTGAAGTTTTCGAAATCGGCTTGCAATCTTATATATTGCGAGTTCAGAGTCTCGAACTTATCGTCGACCTGTTCGACGGTAACATCTACTTCTTCCGCTTCTTCGGGATTCGGCTTGAATTCGAGTATCTCTTCTTCGTTGTGTTTGGTTTTGTTTTTGTTCATCATATCCTCCCGTCAATCGTCCAGATTGTCTATTATTTTGCCTAATTGTTTCAGTACACCCAAAACTTTTTTATAATCCATTCTCTCGGGACCTATTACTCCGAGTTGCCCCACTTCTTTTCCTTTAATATGATATTTGGCGCTTACCAAAGCCATATTGTCC
>JAIEEW010000265.1 GCA_029067255.1 Clostridia bacterium
TACGCATATCCTTGCTGTCCCATTCCGTTTTGCATATTAGCCTGTCCGCCGAGCATCATAAACATACGCTTCAACTCGTCTTCTCTAGACCTACGGTCGTACTCTTCTTTGCTCTTTGTAAGTTCGCTTAACGCTTTATTGCATCTAGTCTTCGCTATTATCATTATTATTAAACTGAGCAAAGCGCAACCGGCAAGGCAACACGCCATGACCGTCCAGTTGTTCAAACTCAAGCCGAACAAGCCCGTACCGCTGATAGCATAGAAAGTCGCATATTTTTCGTTGGTTTCCTTTTTTGCTTTGCGTCTTTTGTTTTCGTAACCAAACGTCTTTGCCAAAAACAGCAGTATAAATATAATACTTACCCCGCTGACAATTACTTGCCACCACTCTTTTAGAACATCGACCACTTTATCAAAATCGACGTTTGAACCCGATCCGTTGTTATCGTCTCCGTTGTCGTCGGGATTTTCAGGATCTATCGGCGTATTTGGATCGTCAGGGTCTGTCGGTTCTTCAGAATCTGACGGATAATTCGGACTATCGGGATTTGTCGGATCATACAAAACGTCGTTTGCGCCAACCGTAAATTCCATCCACTCTGTCGCCGTACTTCCGTCGGCAAATTTTACGTTACCGTCTGCGTTCTTAATCACCGCTCTAACTTTGTATGTGTTGCCGGGTTGCAAATCCGCGAAAGTCAATGCGTTGCCTTCAGCGTCTGCGTACTCGTATTCTATCCAGTTTAGATCGTCTTTGCTTTGCAATTTCAACGACGGCGGATTGTAAGTCGTTCTCCACTCGCTGTTGTCGACTTCTCTTTGCATTATCTCGTAATCTATCTGTACGTTTCCGTATTCGTCTGCGCCAGTTAAATAATACCCGCTTACTCCGTCTTTCAAAGATATCCTAGCGGTATACTTACCCGCGTTTGCAGGTATTTCCGTCAAAGCGCTTATTCCGCCGCGGACATAATATTCTATCTCAAAGTTGGACATAGCGGTATATCCAAATACATACTTGATTTTTACTTCCTGCGCGGCGCCGTTGTATACCAAAGTTTTATTTTCCAAATCAATGGTTACCGCTACCGCATTTTCTCCGACCGTAAAGTAATCGCTAAATTCGTCGCTTGCCAAAACATAGCCGTTGCCCCACAATGATTTAACAACCGCTTTCGCTATATAATATTTTACAGTATTTTCTTCTACTATCAAATTCTTTATAGGATTGTTCTCGTCCAAAAAGTTTTCGCCAGTTTCGTCAGTTTCATAATACTCGTACTCTATTATTTCGTCGTAATCTCCTGCGAGAACTTTTGCGGTATATTCCCTGCCGTTGATATCCTTTCTTGTCTCATCAACCCAAACAACAGGTATTACGCAAGATACGACTTCCCACGACTTTTTCCATTCAAAATCCGTCTTAGTATCGCTTGGAGTAAAATCATAACTATTCTTATCTGTTGAAACCGGCTTTACGTAATTCCACTCGTCCGCGCTTGATAGATTAAACGATACCGTTACCGTTCCTTTCTGTCCCACAGACATTCCTTTAAGACCGCCTGAATAAGTCGGTTGAAGTTGCGGTTGCAGACTTTTAGTATCCAATTCTTCGCTGACCCCGTTTTGCGCAAACGGCATTTTTCCGTCTTCGTATAGCCACTTAACGTTTGTCAAATCAAACTTCGCTTTATCTATCGTCCACTCTATCGAATACTCGTCTCCGTTTTGCAAACGAATAGTCGTCGTATATGTATCCGCATTGATCCCTACCGCCGGATTTGACGCCGTCTTCGCAACCGTTTTGTAGCCGTTTGTTTCAAATGAAGTATCCAACTGACAGTTGTTGGGCAAACTTACGTCAAAAGTATACTTTTTGCCATTGTACGTCAAATGCTGCGCAAGCGTAACGTTGTAATCGGTCAATTCAGCGTCCGCGTATTTATCAAACACTTTGATTCCGTCTTCATATAAATTCCAAGTTATTTTAGTTCTTGTAGACGGATCAAGCACTTGTAGTTTTGCTTTATCGTCTTTTACTTTCGCGATATAATTATTATCCCCCGATCTCACGTTGATAGTGTAAGTTAAATCCTTTACAAGATTGCTTAAATCCAGCGTTATCTGCTGTCTATCCTGACTTGTTGCAGTAAGATTGATATGACTCACGTCTACCGGTTGCAAGCCTTCATATTCCGCCGTAACGTATATCGGCACAGAACTATCTCCTTTCGCTCCTTTGCCGTTGCTTACCGTCAAATTTGCTTGTACATTTCCGCCCTGTACTCCGCTAAGGCTGTAACTTCCGTCTGTCGCTGTTATATCTACTTCTATCGTTGCTTGAGTTACTTCCGCTTGCAGAATGGACGTATTTGCCCATGCGTAATTATCGCTATTCGTCAACGTAACGTTTATAGTATACTTGTCTACGTTTTTGACTTTTATCTGTCCCAAATGTTTGTTGCTCAAATCGGCGGTATTGCCGTTCTCAGACGTAACTCCGATGTCCATATAAGCATTATTATATCCGCTCAACGTAAATACTATATCCGCTCCGCCCGCATATTCGTCGCTATTTTTATTGGCTAAAAACGTGGGATAACTTATCTGCTTTTTCGTAATATTGAAAATCGCCGTTCTCGTAGAACCGCCCGCATTATCCGACCAGTAATGAGTATTGTCTTTGAGCGTAAATTCCGCTTCGTAACTTCCCACATTTGTCGGCCCGTTGACGAGTTCAGTTTTGGGGGACGTGGAAGTATCGTAATATTTGACGTTTACAGCATTTGCATAATCGGTAGTATACCAACTCGCAATACTGTCGCTTATCTTTTGCGCGCTACCGCTGTATTCCGCGCTAAACGCCGTAGGCGCAGATATAACCGTTGCCGAACTACTATCCGCCAACGTAAGATTTAAGTTTAGACAAGGACGCACTCCCAAAGTACCTGCAACTACTCCAGTTGAAGCATCATTTTTAGTTGAATTCACATAAGCATTCGTCTGCTTGCCGTTTGGATCTAGAATCTGAACTTTACTTGCGTCGGCAGCGCCCGATCTAAGCCAAGTCGAACTAGTTGAAGACACGGCTCTCTGACTATCGTTCAAATACCACAAACCGTCTGCGTTAGATATATCTGTAGGAGAAACGTAACCGCCTGTTTCCGCCAATCCAGGTAACCATATAAAATCGTTGCCCCAATCAAAATATCCCGTTTTACTTTCCATAATGACATTACCTGCTGTTGGATTCCATTTATTACTTGCAAGTTTATCTTTTGCGGAATCGTTGACCAGCGCGTAATATGATGCTGTAGTACTACTTCTTACAACTGCGTCATAACGGTTTTCATGCTGTTGATACAATACTTCATTTGGCTTTACAATAAAATCCGTTATGCCATTAGTCGCATCTTTATCTGAGAATATAGTGAAAGGATATTCATTATTAGGATAATGTCCGCTGGGCGCGGTAAAAGTTTGATCGTTACTAGATCTATTAGACGAATAATAAACATCTTTTCCATCGCTGTCTTTACCGTTGAGCAAACTTGCTCTTATATAACTGGAACTGTACATGCACGAAGGAAAATTTTGTGAAAAATTAGTGCTTAAACTTCCGTTACTCCACTTAGTAGCATACTCTACGTCTTTAAGCATCAACGTAAGCACCACGTCGCTTGTCTGCGTTTGATCTTTCGAAGTTAACGCGACTACTATCCATTCTTTTCCGCCAAGCGTAACTACAATATTTTTCTTTGTCGTGTTAGCGCTTCTTATATCAGCGGAAGTCATACCGCTATGTATTGATTTGACGTTTGAATCAGAATAAGTAGACTTTATTGTATGCGCTTTGCTAGAAACCGTCGAAAAATCTGCGCTAGAATTACCCGTGATCTTTTGGTATAACTCACTTAACGCAGCGGCATTAAATACTCTTCCGCCTACCGTTTTATCTCTACTTGAAAGCAATAAATCTGTCTTTATAAAATCCGCATTAGCAGTCCCGATTACCGCGCCGTCAACAGAATCGCTATGCGTAAATATAGCCGATACGCTTATAAAACTTACGCACAAAATAACTACCGCCGCCAAAACGTAAACGCTTCTAAATTTTCTCTTCCGTATATCCATTTTATACCCCATTTTGTATGCAGTCAGTAAAAGTGTACTTTTCCTGACCCTTTTCTCTTGAATTCGACATGGGGATTTTGT
>JAIEEW010000266.1 GCA_029067255.1 Clostridia bacterium
AGATAGTAATTACTTCGTATTTGCCGATAAAGAGTACGTCATGCTTGCCGACGATAGTTCCGCCCCTAACGGCGTGTATGCCTATTTCTTTATCCTTACGACGGCAATTCTTGTCATGTCTTCCGTAGACGAATTCTTTGGAATTGTCGAATTCTTCATTTATCGCGTTGGCGATAGAGATAGCGGTTCCCGACGGGGAATCGACTTTTTGATTATGGTGTTGTTCGATAATTTCTATATCGTATTTTTCGCCAAGAAACTCCGACGCTTTTTTGCACAGTTCTATCAGTAGGTTGACGCCCAAAGACATATTGCTTGACTGGAAGACTGCGATGCTTTTCGACGCTTCGTCTATCGCTTGCTGTTGCTCTGCGGAGTAGCCTGTCGTAGCGAGCATTATTCCTGTCTTATGAGCAAGCGCGTATTCCAAAATTTCGTCAAGAGCGTCTGGACGGGAAAAGTCTATTATTACGTCGGCGTTTACGTTTATGTCCTTGCCGCTTTTGAATATGGGCAGGGTAAACTGCGACGGGTCGGCGTATCTGTCTACGCCGCCGACAGCCTCTACGTTGTCAAACGCAGAAATGCCTTCAAGTACGTTTTTGCCCATTTTTCCGCCTATTCCCCAAATCAATACTTTTATCATAAATCCACCTTTTTATTATATAATTTGCAGTCTTTGCATTTCTGCGCGCAAGATTTCCGCTTTGTCTTCGCTCATTGGAGTCAAAGGCAATCTTAAAATATTTTGGCACAGACCAAGTTGCGAACAAGCGTATTTGATAGGTATGGGATTTACTTCGCTGAAAAGTAGATCGACCAACTTATCGTATTTTGAATACAAAGCGTCCGCTTCGTCGAATTTGCCCGCGTTGGCGTACGCCATGATTTGCGAGAATTCTTTTGGCAGAGCGTTGCTCGCAACGGAAATAAGGGTAGTGCCGCCCAGTCTTGCGATATCGACAGCAAGTTTGTCATCTCCGCTCATGAGTTGAAGATTTGTGCCTTTGATTTGCTCTGCGGTCTTTGCGATTTGTTCCAAATTGCCGCACGCTTCCTTTATACCTACGATAGTGGGGATTTCATGCGCAAGTTTTCCTGCCGTTTCAGGAAGTATATTCACGCCTGTTCTTCCGGGTACGTTGTAGATTATCATAGGCAGGGAACATTTTTCCGCAATCGCTTGATAGTGCAGGAAAAGTCCGTTCTGCGTACATTTATTGTAGTACGGAGATACGACCAAAATTCCGTCCGCGCCTTCTTTTTGAGCCGTTACGGAGTTTTCGACAGCCGTTTGGGTACAGTTGCAGCCCGTACCGAAAATGACGGGGACGCGCTTATTTGCCGTTTTCAAAGCAAACGCGCGCAACTCGTCTTTTTCTTTGGAAGTCATAGTTGCGGGTTCGCCAGTCGTGCCGATAAAGACAAGACCGTTTATTCCGCCCGCAATTTGACTTTCTATCAATTTTTCAAAACTTTCATAATCTACGCCCGTTTTTGAAAACGGGGTAATTATTGCGGTATAAGTACCTTCAAACATATTAGTTCCTCTGATTAGATTTTTCCGTTTTCAATCATATACTGAGCGATTTGAACGGCGTTGCTTGCCGCGCCCTTACGGATGTTGTCTGCGACTACCCACAGGTTGCAACCGCTTTCAACGGTGTCGTCAATACGGATACGTCCTACGTATACTTCGTCATGACCGGTGGTGTCTTTAGGCATCGGATATACGTTGTTTGCCACGTCGTCGCAAACGATGATACCTTTCTGCGCTTTCAACGCTTCGACAATGCCTTCCTTTGTGCAAGGCTTGTTGAATTCGATATTTATGGATTCGGAGTGAGAGTTAAGCACCGGAACTCTTACAGTGGTAGCGGTAACTTTGATATTTTGATCGCCCAGAATCTTTTTGGTTTCTTTAATCATCTTTTCTTCTTCTTTGGTATAGCCGTTGTCAAGAAATACGTCGATGTGGGGCAGACAGTTGTTTGCGATTTGATACGGGAATTTCTTCGTAGCGTAGTCTTCGCCGTTTACAAACGCTTTAAGTCCGTCGAGAAGGTCGTTGTATCCCGCAACTCCCGCGCCGCTTACCGCTTGATAAGTGCTGTATACGACTCTTTTGATACCGTACTTATCATACAAAGGTTTGAGCGCGACCATAGCCTGTATGGTGGAGCAGTTGGGGTTGGCGATTATGCCGTTGTTCCAGTCGATATCCTGCGGATTAACTTCGGGGACTACGAGCGGAACGGTCGGATCCATTCTCCATTGACTGGAATTGTCGATTACTACCGCGCCGCATTTTGCGAATACGGGCGCAAATTTTGCGCTTGTCGAGCCGCCTGCGCTGAAAAGGGCGATGTCTACTTTATGCGCCTTTACGTTTTCTTCGGTCAATTCAATAACGGTATGGGGTTTGCCCATAAAGTCGATTACCTTGCCCGCGCTCTTTGCGGACGCGAAAAGATAATAATTTTCGACGGGAAGTTGTTTTTCGGTCAACACTTCCAAAAATTTGTTTCCTACCATGCCTGTCGCGCCTACGACGGCGACGTTGTACTTTTTCATAAATATCTCCTTGTGTGAGTCTGTACTCAAAATTGATTTCGCGATGCGTTTCCAGATCAAATGAAAAATGCTTTACGAGATTGTAAAGCATAATAAAGAGACAAAGTATTGATATTCTGTCCGTTTAAGCGCTTCACCTCGGCATTTCAAGATGACAGTTGCAGGGTTGTTCACCGTAGCAACCAACCGCACGCCTTATTCAAGATCGGCGTATGATTTCGGCAAAATATCCTTTCGCGGGGGCGTCTTGTCGCTCAAATCCCGATACTGATATATTTTGCGCCTCTGTAAACTTAAAAATATCTTATCATAATATTCAGTATATGTAAAGCAAAACGAATAACAATATTAAATTTATGTAAAACTAAATTCGTGATAATTTATCCCGCGTTGTCTTTCAGCGCTTTTACAAGGCATACGAGCGCAAAAACTAAGTTTATCGAAGCGAGTACAAGATAATATTTCCCGAAAGGAGTAAAAAAACTTATTGCGAGCAGTAGCAGGCTTACGCCGACGAATCTGAATCCGTTTTTGCGTGTGAAA
>JAIEEW010000267.1 GCA_029067255.1 Clostridia bacterium
CCATTACCGCTCCGAAATAACAGGCGAAAAGCGAAATGGGTATTGCGTATCTCAATCTTTTGACTTTGGTCGTTGAGAAATAAACCGTACCTACGTAAAAAACCGTTTCGCTCGCTCCAACGATTACCGACGCGCACCGTGATATATAACTGTCTACTCCGTGCGTTTTGTATATGCCTTCCAAAAGCGCGAGCGAACCATTGCCCGACAGCGGACGGATTATGAGCAACTCGCAAAGTTCGTCGGGAATACCCAAAAACGTGAGTACCGGCGACATTATTTTGGCAAGATAACTATTGAGTCCGCTCAATGAAAAAAGTTCCACTGCAATAAGCACCGCGCATATATACGGAAAGATGGACAATATCAGCGTTATGCTTTCCTTGCTTCCTTTTACGAAATTATCGTATACGGGAACGCGTTTTATAAACGATACCAGTATGATTATGAATATAAATGCAGGAAGTATGTACTTACTCATTTTTTCACGCTCCTTCTCGCCAAATTCTCAAACAGCGGAGCGCGCGGCGCCGTCTCTTCCGCTTTCTTCTCCTTTCTTCTGAGTTTTGCGCATATCTTTGCCAAAATCACGCCCGTAACAGTGGAAATGATAGTAGCAAGCAACGACGGCAGAATTATATCCGACGCTGAATTACTTCCCGCCGCGGCTCTCAAACCTATGATCGTCGCAGGGATAAGTTGGATAGACGTAGAATTTATTACCATAAACAGAATCATATTGTCGGTCGCCTTTTCGCTACCGTCCTGCATACACTCCATCGCCTTGATACCCAACGGGGTCGCCGCTCCGCCCATACCCAAAAGATTCGCTGAGAAATTGAGCGTGATATATTCCAAAGCGAGATCGCTTTCGCCTTTGAAAAGTCTTTTAGTGATAGGACGGAAAACTCTGTTCATCGCCCTGTTAAGACCTATGCCTTCCATAAGCGAAAGCACGGAAAGCCATATTGCGTAAATGGCGATGAGCGTAAACGCAAGTTTGAGCGCGGAACTCGCTCCCCCTATCATTATCGAAAACGCGCTTTCAGGCGACACTATTATAAGCATCACAAGCGACACCAAAATCATTATCGCAAATACAAAATTCATACAAAAAAGACTCCCATACTCAATAGTATGAGAGTCTTGTCCTATTTATACCGCTAATTAAATCAGTTTATCTGCGAAAAACTTTCCGCCGTCAAAGTGATCTCAATTTGAATTTCCGTAACGACTTCGTCAACTTCTCTAAACACCGTAAGCGTAACTGTATCGCCCACTCTCGCATTCAAAAGCGCGTCTATAAAGTGGAAAGATCTCGTAACTTCTTTGTTGACGCTTCCAATAGAGATAGATTTTACTATGTCGTCCGCTTGAAGTTTGCCTTCAGCCGCGCTACCTTCTTCGACGGAATAGATAACGATGTCTTCAACGATACGCGTTGTCATCGTATTACCGTCGTACACCGCTCTCGACGACTTTATAGCCAACTGAACTCCCAAGGACGCTTTACTCGGTTTTTTGCTTATCGCGTCGTCATTATCGCAATTATCTATTATGTTGCGAGCGACTGCGATAGCAACGTTGGAAGGTATAGCATAACCCATATTGTCTATTGAAGAAGAACTTGTCTTTGCGTTTACGATACCGATAAGTTCGCCTTGCGCGTTGAAAAGTCCGCCGCCGCTATTGCCTGAATTGACAGCCGCGTCAACTCTCATAACTCTGTGCGAAGTCGTCGTCGCGTTGGAACTACTTCCGTCGCTGACGGTGATTTGCTCGCTGTCCACGCTGACGATACCTTGCGTTACGGATATGCCTTCGCCTGCGGCGTTGCCTACTACTAAGGCTTTGCTTCCTACAATTACTTCGTCGGAATCCGCAACTTCTACCGCCATTACGTCGCTGTCTTTGATGATTTGAGAATCTTCTATTTTAAGGACTGCTATATCGTAAGTTTGCGATCCGCCGACATATTCCGCATCAATTTTGTAGTCTACGTATTCCGCGCCGTAAATATATACGTCAATATCGTTGATAATTCCGTCGGTAGCAGTCTTATCTGTCGCTATACTGCTGTAAACTACGTGATAATTTGTTATAATATACGCCGTTCCCGTTTCTTTATCCACGCTGTATATCACGCCCGTACCGCTGCTTGTCGCTTCGACTTCTTTTTCAGGGCGGAATCAAAAGCCGCCTTCGATATACGTGA
>JAIEEW010000268.1 GCA_029067255.1 Clostridia bacterium
CAGTATGCGGAAAACGTTTATTTTGGCAAGCCTTGCGGATTGCTCGATCAAAGCGCTATATCTTTGGGCGGAGTAAGTTTTATAGATTTTAAGTCAATAAATAACCTTAAAATTCAATCGATAGATTGGAATTTCGAAGATTTGGATATCGTTCTTACCAACACAGGCGGAGACCATAGCGACCTTACCGATCAGTACGCGGCAATCAGAGAAGAAATGGAAGAAGTTGCAAAATTGTTCGGAGCCAAAAAACTGAGAAAGGTAAACGAGCAAGTTTTTTATGAAAAATTGCCTGAGATACAGGAAAAGGTTTCAGGAAGAGCGATAATGCGCGCTATGCATTATTTTGACGAGAATAAACGCGTTGATTCTTGCGCAAAAGCGGTCAAGTCCGCCAACGAAAAGAAATTTTGTGCCGCTATCAACGAGTCTGGATTAAGTTCTTATCTAATGTTGCAGAACTGCTATCCGCTTTCCGATACCGCTCAAAGAATTCCGCTCGGAATCAATTTGAGTAAAAAAATCGACGGAGTAAAGGCTGTGAGAGTTCACGGCGGCGGCTTTGCCGGTACGATCATAGCGTACGTTGATAAGAATAAGACTAGCGCGTATGTGGAAAAAATGCGTTCTGTATTTGGCAACGACAATGTATTTGTTATCGGTGTGCGTAACGTCGGAACGTGTAAAGTGTTCGATTAAGGATAAGAGATAGATGTTGATTAATTTATTGACGGCGAAAGATAACGTTGCGATAGTATTGCCGGGCGGATTCGAGATATATAAATATGCGATTATGATCACGTTTGGTATCATATTGAGTTTTGCTCTATATCTTTTGCTCGCTCATAGCAGGGGAATAGATATAGATTTTTCTCTCGAACTGTTTATATGGGTAGTACCGATGGCGGTTATTTTCTGCCGCGTATTTTATGTCGTTCCTAGATTGGGAAGCGAATATACGCTAAAAACGTGGGAAGGCTTTTTGGAATGTCTTGACATACGCGGGGGCGGATTGACTATCATAGGCGGTATATTTGGCGGAGCGCTTGGAATATTCTTCTGCGCGTTGAGAAATAAAAAGTATTCGCTTATGTACGTGGCTGATTGCGTAGTTATAGCGCTTTTTGTCGGACAGATTATCGGCAGATGGGGCAATTATTTCAATCAGGAACTTTACGGCGTCGAAGTTACTAATCCGGCGTTGCAGCGTTTTCCGTTTGCGGTATATATTGACGCGCGTCAAACGTGGCATTATGCGTCGTTCTTTTATGAAGGGGTGTTGAATAGCATAGGATTGATAACCGCTTTGTTGCTTTACTACTTGCCGAAAAAGAAGTTGAAAGCAGGTACGTTTTCGCTGTTTTACCTTATGTGGTACGGTTTGGTAAGGGGTACGCTTGAATTTCTCAAAGGCTCTGACACTCAAACGATCGGTAATTCGGGAGTGAAAACCGTGCAGTTGATATGCTATATAATGAGCATTGTGGCGATAGTGTTGCAAATACTGCTGCAGACGGGTAAAATCAGACTGGAAAGCAAATGGTTTGCTAAGCGTTGCGAGCAAAGACGGGACGCTTTGCAGGAAAAGGCGGTAGCGCAAGCGGTCGCGATAGTCAATGGCGAGAATCCTTCCGATATGCAAAATAAGGAAGTCGAATCCGCAGAAAAGAAAGATAAAAATCAATAAAAGGCGACGATTGTCGAAATAAAAGGGAATTAAGCGCATAAATTGCGTTATAAAATAATAAATTAAAAATTATTACCTGTCAACATTTGACAAATTCCGATAAAAGTCGCAATATTTATACTGAGAAAAAAAGTATGGCAGTAATTGGGTCATGGGCAAGCCGTCCAACCTCACTGAAACTTGCAAAAGTTTTAGCATCAAATTATCAATATTAGGAGTTGTAATGAGAAACTTAACTTTACTTACAGACTTGTATCAACTGACCATGATGTACGGTTACAGTAAAAACAAGCAGATGAATGAAGTTGCGGTATTTGATGTGTTTTATAGGGGAGTCGGCAACAATTACGCAATCGCATGCGGTTTGGAACAGGTCGTCGACTACGTTCTTGGATTGAAATTCGAAGACGACGATATCAAATACTTGCGTTCGCTGAGCATTTTTGACGAAGACTTTTTGACTCTTCTCAAAAATTTCAAATTCACGGGAGATATATATGCTGTTCCGGAAGGCACGGTGGTATTCCCGCAGGAGCCTATCCTTACGGTAAAGGCGAGAATGTTCGAAGCGCAGTTTATAGAAACGGCAATATTGTGTATTCTCAATCATCAAACGCTTATCGCTACAAAGACCGCGAAAGTCGTATACGCTGCAAAAGGCGGTTCTATCGCGGAATTCGGTTTGCGTAGAGCGCAAGGTCCCGACGCGGGCATTTATGGCGCAAGAGCGGCAATAATCGCTGGTTGTCAGTCTACTTCCAACGTACTTGCGGGTAAAATGTTTGACGTTCCCGTTTCCGGTACGCACGCGCACAGTTGGGTTATGAGTTTTCCAAGCGAACTCGACGCTTTTAGAGCGTACGCAGAGATTTATCCCGACAAATGTTTGCTACTTTGCGATACGTACGACACTTTGGGAAGCGGAGTGCCGAACGCTATCAAAGTATTCAAAGAATTGAGAGCAAAAGGACATGAGCCTATAGGTATACGTCTGGATAGCGGAGATCTTGCGTATCTTTCGCGCGAAGCGAGAAAAATGCTTGACGAAGCGGGATTTGAAAAGGCGATAATATGCGCAAGCGGAGATATTGACGAAAATATATTACAATCACTCGCCACGCAAAACGCTTGTATTGACAGT
>JAIEEW010000269.1 GCA_029067255.1 Clostridia bacterium
GTCGAAGAATCTAATCTATATTGTTATCCTATTATATTTAGATATTTCGACTCCGCTGTCGCTCCACTCAATATGACGGGTAATATATCATTTCTCTGTACTCTCAAGCGTTTCTCTCTTCTCTTTATATAACGAAAGAATAAACAAACTTTGTTCACTCTCCCGTCATTTCGACCGTAGTGGAGAAATCTAGTCTAATTTAGAATCCGTATTAAGTCCGACTAAAATCGAAGAGAATCGCAGATTTTGCGTTTGGTCGGGGAATTTAAGCGCAGTCGAAGAATCTAACTTTATTAAAGCACCTACATATCATAATAACGCGTCTTTTCCGCCAATACGTTATAAGTAAATATACGCTAGCGTACCGCTAGGTACGCCGCTATTTACTTACGACGTCTTGACAAAAAATACATCGTTATTCTTTCTATGTATTTGCTTGCTCTATTGAACTTACTCATTGAATCTCACCTTAAAACTACTATAATATAAAATGTTCGGCGGATAAGGGAAAAGTCGAAAAAGAAAATGGTAGATTTTTTCGTTGAGATGGTAAGACAAAAAGTCCCCCGTACCTTTTGTTGGCGGAATTGTTGTTAATTTTATATAGCCCTTAAAAGTGTAAAACTATAAAAACAGTTCGGCGGGAAGGGGAATTTGCAATTAGTAAAATAGCGAATTTTTTGTTAAAACAATACAAAAAGCGACTCCCCGTACTTGCTGTACGTTGGAGTTCGCTTTTTGTGTTGGATTAGCGGAAAAGGCGCATTTTAATTTTGCAAATTCCCCTTCCCGCCGAACAAACTACTCCAAAACCTTAATGATTTTATCTTTAAGCGCTTTTTTGCCTTGTTCCATCATTTCGTTGGTTTTCTTCTTTGCGCTCATGACTACTGCCATCATTACGCCTGAACCTAAACCAAGCATAAAACCAAGTTTGAACATCATACCACCTCCCCATATCTATTGTGTGTCGGAAAATTTATATTTTTCGCATATTTCAAAGAATATAGCGTGGTAATTTTTGGCTTAGTTTTTCTTGCTTTTGTAATCTTCGATTGCGGCTTTTATCGCTTCTTCGGCGAGTACGCTGCAATGAATTTTTTGCGGTGGCAAGCCTTCGAGTTCTTCTACTACCTGAGAATTCTTCAAGTCGAGAGCCTGCTCGATAGTCATACCCTTCACCATTTCCGTAGCCGTCGAACTCGTCGCGATCGCCGCGGCGCAACCGAACGTCCTAAACTTAGCGTCTACGATAATGTCGTCTTTTATTTTAAGACTGATTTCCATAATATCTCCGCAAGCGGCGTTGCCAACTTTACCTACGCCGTCGGCGTCTTCTATAAATCCCACGTTTTTGGGATTAGCAAAGGCTTCTTTAACTTTCTCGTTATACATACTTTTCTTCTCCTTTTATCATCTTGACAAGCGGCGAGAGTTCTCTCAACGCCTTAACAGTATTGACCAACATCTCTACCGTATAATCGACTTCTTCTTTGGTATTGTTTTTACCAAACGAAAATCTTATCGAACCGTGCGCCACTTCTATAGGCACGCCTATTGAAAGCAAGACGTAAGACGGTTCCAACGACCCTGACGAACACGCCGATCCGCTCGATACCGCTATTCCCGCCATATCAAGTCGCATCAGTATAGACTCGCCTTCTATATATTCAAAACTGAAATTTGCGTTGGACGGCAATCTCTTTGACATATCTTTTGGACCGTTGAAATAAATATCGTCGATTTTATCCAACACTTGCGATACGAAATAATCTCTCAGACTTGCGATATGCTTGTTGTTCTCGTTCATCTTTTCTACAGCAAGTTCAATCGCTTTACCCATACCGACAATCGCCGGAGTGTTTATTGTAGACGCGCGCAGATTTCTTTCCTGCTCTCCGCCGTCCATAAATCTCGCGATTTTGAGTCCGTTGCGTTTATACAATACGCCAACTCCCTTTGGACCGTAAAATTTATGTCCGCTCATCGAAAGCAGATCTATCTTGTCATTTACCACGTCGATAGGCAGATTGCCCACAGCCTGCACTGCGTCGGTATGGAAAATTACCGAATGCTTTTTGGCTATCTCTCCTATCTCTTTTATCGGTTGAATTGCGCCCATTTCGTTGTTGGCGTACATGATAGAAATCAGCACCGTATCTTTTCTTATAGCCTTTTCCAAACTTTCAAGACTGATAATACCTTCGTTGCTTACTGGCAGATAGGTTACTTCAAAGCCTTCTTTTTCAAGAGCGGAGCACGTCTTCATTACGGCGGGATGCTCTATCACCGACGTGATAATATGCTTACCCTTATCTGCGTGGGCGTGAGCGATACCCTTTATCGCCCAGTTGTCGCTTTCCGTTCCGCCTGAAGTAAAGTATACTTCGCTGGGTTTGCAACCGATAGCCTTCGCTATTCTTTCTCTCGCGTTATCAACCGCTTTGAGCGCATCTCTACCGAAAAAGTGTTGCGACGACGCATTTCCGTAGACTTGTCCGAAATACGGAAGCATTTCTTCCAAAACTTCGGGATCCGTATACGTCGTTGCCGAATTATCCAAATAAATACTTCTTTGCATATTCTATACCCCTATTGTTTGATAAGACTTGCAAGACTCATAGAGTCAAGGCAGTCGTTGATAGTCTCGTAAAGTCTGTTCCACACGTTGAACGTCTGACAGGTACACTTGTCTTCCCCGCAGCAATCCCCGCTAACGCTCGTCTGACATTTGCATTGACCGCCGCATTCGCCCGATAAACAGTCTATAATAACCAAACCGTCTTCAAGCACTCGCATAATTTCGCCGACGCTTACGTTTTCGGGATTTTTGGCTAGAAAATAACCGCCGTTCGCTCCCCTGTTGGCGTCCACAAGTCCCGCCTTTCGCAATGCGGAAATTAGTTGTTCAAGATATTTCTCGCTTACGCCTATGCTCTCCGCCATAACGGGAAGACTAACCACGCCCTTACCGTAGTTTTCAGCCATATAACACATCGCTTTGAGTCCGTATCTCGCTTTTGAAGAAAGTTTCATTCCACATTCCCTACTATTTTACTAGGTTTAATTTTACACTGTTGTTATTTGCTTGTCAACGGATTTTTATAC
>JAIEEW010000027.1 GCA_029067255.1 Clostridia bacterium
GATCCGACTTGTCTTCTAAAATCGTATATATTTACGTTACTTTTGGAAGCGAAAGATTTGATCCCGTAAGTTGCGTTGTCGCATACGATACCTATTCCGGATGTGGAATTGTTTTGATAATAATTGGAATTGCAGACGGTGGAGCGTAGTTTTTTTTGCGTTATTTCGTCATAGTAAGTGTACACGCTATAACCGCTTTTCATTAGTTCTTTATCGGAGATTGAGAGAATGTTGCATGCTTCTTGTATAGTCGCGTTTAGATAATTTTTGTCTAATGTATTCTCAATTATATTGTTTTTTATAATAATATTGCAATTTATATAACTATCATATATATTCTGTGATATTTTGTTTTGCTCTAGCATTAATTTAAGAACAGTCCTTGCTCTTAATATAGAATTGTCATAATTGTTGATAGGATTATATTTTGTAGGGCTTTTAACAATGCCGGCAAGCATGGCGCATTCAAGCGCGTTGAGTTGAGAAATATCTTTACCGAAAAATCTTAAAGACGCGTTTTTGATGCCGTATTCGCCGCTACCGAAATAGAGCATATTAAGATAATATTCAAGTATTTGCTCTTTTGAAAGTTGTTTTTCCAGTTTAATTGCAGTTTGCAACTCTTTGAATTTTCTCGAAAATGTTTGTTCGCTGCTCAAATATGTGTTTTTTACTAGTTGTTGAGTAATAGTTGAAGCGCCTTGCGTTCTATTGCCTTTGACGTTATTAAGCATTGCGCCTGCAATTCTAATATAATCTATGCCGTGATGCGAATAAAATCTTTTATCTTCAACTGCGATAAATGCGTCGGATAAAAGTTTGGGTATCTGACTGTAATCGACATATTCTTGATTTTTTTTGTCAAGTATCATATTATTGTCGCCGTCATATACGTTCAGCGAACATTGTGTTTTGCCAAGTAGGTTCATATCCGGTTGATCTCCTCCGAAATATAATGATCCGAAAAAAACGCTCAACGCAATCACGGAGACGGCAATCATTATTCCCGCAATAGTAAATAAAGTTTTAATAATTTTTCTTTTATTATTTTTTTTCATAATAATACTTAATACTTGTCTTTTTTCTCTTTTTTAGATATAATTGTTATATGCAAAAGTATAAGATTATTACATACGGATGCCAAATGAACATCCATGAATCAGAGAAGATTGCGGGTACGCTTGAAGATTTGGGATATTCAATGTGCGAAAATATGGAAGAAGCAGATATTATAGTTTTCAACACTTGTTGTATTAGAGATAATGCGGAAAAGCGCGCGTTGGGGAATATCGGCGCTATAAAACGTTTGAAAAAATCAAAGCCTGGGTTGATTTTGGCGGTTGTAGGTTGTATGACTCAACAAGACGGCGCAGGTATGAGTCTTAGGCAGAAGTATCCGTACGTCGATATTGTTCTGGGGACGAATAATCTCTGCGAATTAGAAAATTGTATCTTAAAAATCAAAAATTCTGGGAAAAAAAGCGTTTTGATTGATCCGAACGAGCGTCCGCAAGTATTGGAAAACGAAAAAGTTTATCGTACTAGCGGATGTAACGCATGGTTGAACATAATGTACGGTTGCAATAATTTTTGTACCTATTGTATTGTTCCTTACGTGAGAGGTCGGGAAAGAAGTAGGCAAATGTCAAATATTCTTGATGAATTCAAAAGTTTAATAGATCAAGGATACAAAGAAATAACGCTTTTGGGGCAAAACGTCAATTCTTACGGACATGATTTGCAAGACGGTAGCGATTTTGCCAGTCTTCTAGAAAAAATTTCTGCGATAAACGGTAAATTTAGAGTCAGATTTATGACTTCGCATCCAAAGGATCTAAATAGGGACGTAATAGAAATTATTTCTCAAAGTCCGAATATTTGTAACAATATTCATTTACCCATTCAATCAGGTTCAAATAAAATATTACAACTAATGAATCGGCATTATACGAGAGAATATTATTTGGATACTGTAGACGCCATTAAATCAAAGATCCCCGATTGCGGGATTACTACGGATATTATGGTAGGATTCCCTTACGAAGAAGATGATGATTTTGAAGACACTTTGGATATTGTAAGAAGAGTAAAATATTCTAGCGCTTTCACTTTTATATATTCGGTAAGAAAGGGGACCAAGGCGGCGCAAATGCCACAAATTTCGCCACAGGTGTCGAAAGAAAGGATCACGAGATTGATTGCGGAGCAAAATAAAATAACGAAAGAACTTTCGCTAGGTTACGAAGGAAAGGTATATGAGATATTATGCGAAGACAACGCTCCTAAAAAAGCGGGGTATGTTTGCGGAAGAACGGACAGCGGCAGGATGGTTACGTTTAAAGGCGACGAGTCTTTGATTGGCGAATTTGTTAAGGTTAAAATAGAAAAATCACAATCGGCATCGCTTTTCGGAAAAATTACGGAGGAAGAATAATGGTAGCAAAGAATAAGAATGAACTTTCCGGAATGATGAAGTTTTATCTGACTTTGAAACAGCAATATGAAGACGCGATTGTCTTTTTCAGACTCGGAGATTTCTACGAAATGTTTTACGAAGACGCAAAGATTGCCAGTAAGGAACTTGATTTGACGCTTACCGGCAGAAATTGCGGTTTAGAAGAAAGGGCTCCTATGTGCGGAGTCCCGTACCATGCGGCTGACGGATATATTGCTAAATTAGTTAATAAAGGATATAAAGTAGCGATCTGCGAACAACTGTCTGAACCGCAAAAAGGTAAAAAACTCGTAGAAAGAGACGTGGTCAGAGTTATTACTCCCGGTACGGTAATAGAAGAAAATATTCTGGATGATAAGAAAAATAACTATATTGCATGCATATGCGCGGATGAAAAGCGCTATGGCATGGTTGGACGTTTCTACCGGAGAATTTAATACTGTTCAATCTGAATATTCCGGATTTTCTTCAATAGAAGACGTTTTGGCGACATTTTCGCCAGCCGAAATCATATGTAACGATTACGCTTATGAAGAATCTAAAAATATTTCCGCAATAAGAATAGGAAGATTGCCTAAATTTCAGAAATATTACGATTGGGTGTTTGATTATAAAACAGCGTATAAGTTGTTATTGAAGCAGTTTGGGGTAACAACGCTTGCAAAATTTGAATTTGAAGATAAAAAACTTGCCGTAATCGTTGCTGGCGCGTTGATAAATTATATAAATGAAACGCAAAAAAGATCGCTTTCGCATATTGCTTCAATAAAATACGTTCAAAATAACAAATATCTTACAATGGATCATAATTGTCGTAGGAATTTAGAAATTTGCGAAAATACTAGAGACGCTTCTAAAAAAGCGACGTTATTATGGGTGCTGGACAAGACTCGTACCAGTATGGGGGCGAGATGCTTGAGAAGGTGGCTTGAGCAGCCGCTTAGAGATGCGGAGACGATCAATAATAGACTTAACAGCGTTGAAGAACTTGTAAACAATACGAAATTAAGAAATAATCTTCATGAAGTATTGGGCGACATAAGAGATATTGAGAGATTAACTTCTAAAATCGCGTTTGGATCGCCAAATCCCCGAGATTTATTGTCGCTGGGAAGTTCTTTGAAAAGTTTACCTGCAATCAAAGAGTTGTTGAGTTGCGCAAAAACGCCAATGCTCAAAGAAATTTGCGAAAATATTTTCACTTTGGACGAAGTTGCGGACAAACTTATACGCGCGATTTCGGATAAAGCGCCGAACGTACTTAAAGACGGCGATTTTATCAACGACGGCTATGACTCTGAACTTGACGAGTTGAGAAG
>JAIEEW010000270.1 GCA_029067255.1 Clostridia bacterium
GTCTTATACTTTGCGCTATTATAATTTGGATTACGGCGTTTGTCGTAATGTTCTTCGCGCCCAGAAAGCCAATTCCGCCACTGGAACTATATTCTCAGCGCTGGGAAATCACTTTTCCAGAAGACGCGACAGTCGATTACAAATACTCGAATCAAGGCGGTTGGTTTGGCGAAGGTAAAGCCTATACGATAATCAAATTTGATACGCGTCCGGACGAACTTTTGCAATCCTTTGAAAATCAAAAAGCAGACGTTCATGCAAAAGAATACAATCACATTATCAAAGAACTTTTAGAAGATGGAATGGACGAAAGCAAATTAGTTGCGCTAAGCGACGAATTTTTGTATAAAAGACTCGCCAGAGCGGAATATGTAGATATCCTTATACTTGCGTACGACGAGAATACCAACACTCTGTATTATTTTGAAGAATTGAAATAAACAAAAAATTTCGCTCCTAATGAGTATTGCATTAGGAGCGAAATTTTTTTATCCGAATTATTTCAATAATAGCAAAGTTTACTATTTGATTTCCACAACAAAAATCTTCACCGAGTTGGGCTGGATTTCGAATTCTTCGCAATTTGGAACTCTATCGCTGAGCAATTCTTTTTTAACGTTGGAGCAATAATAAGTTTTGACATGATCGGAATTGTTTGCGACGGTCTTTATTATTTTCTTACCGCTCTTGCGGCATAGAACAAGCAATCCGTCCGCTCTTTCGAAATAAGTTTCGCCGCGCATTTGAGCGTTGTATTTCTTTCTTATTGCGCCGAGTTTTTTATAGTGAGCGAAAATTTCTTCGTCGCGACCTTCCCAGTCGATAGTTCTTCTGCAAAGCGGATCTTCGTATCCCTGCATCCCCCGCTCGTCGCCATAGAATATCGACGGTATACCAGGCAACGTAAATTGAATTGCCGAAGCGAGAATCAGGCGTCTTTTGGCAAGATCATATATATCTCCGCTCATACGGAAATCTCTTCTATACGCCTTGTCCGTACCCGACATATCTATTCCGCTCAACACGCTTAACGCTCTTGCGGTATCGTGCGAGTCTATTAGATTCATAGTCATGTCCAAAGACTGACGCGGATAGTTTTCCACAATCGTAGAAACCGTATTGATAAAATTCTCCGCGCTGCCGCCCAAAGCGTACGCGAGAGTCGCTTCCTTGAAAGGATAGTTCATTACGCCGTCGAGTTCTTCGCCTTGAAAATAATGTCTTCTATAACTGTACGCAACTTTATTTGACGCGTCTTCCCATACTTCGCCAATCAAAATCGCTTGATCGTCGCAACCTTTGACAGATTTTCTGATATCCTTGACGAAATCTTCTCGAAGTTCGTCCACCACGTCAAGTCGCCAGCCTTTCACACCCAGTTTCGTCCACTTTTCTATAACGCCGTTTTTGCCCGCTATCATATCTCTACACGACTTTGCTCTTTGGCTGACGGTTGGCGTTACGGTAATTCCCCACCAACAGTGATAGTCGTCGGGAAACTTATAAAAGTCAAACCAGTCGTAATATTCACTCTCCTGCGACTGATACGCGCCGAGCGTGGGATAATTTCCGAATTTATTGAAATATTTGCTATCCGCGCCCGTGTGATTGAATACGCCGTCGAGCATTATCCCCATTCCCTTTGCCGCGGCTTTCTCTATCAACTCGGCAAACTTCTTTTCGTCGCCCAAAAGAGCGTCTGTCTTTTCGTAATCGCCGGTATCGTATCTATGGTTGGAAGAAGACTCGAAAATAGGCGAAAGATATATCAACGTAACTCCCAGACTTTTGAGATAATCGAGTTTGTCTATAATCCCTTGAAAATTTCCGCCGTAAAAGTCGTTGGCTCTGAACACGCCGTCGGAGTCGACTATCGTTACTTCTTCGCCCCATTCTTTCAACACGCCTTTCTTATCGAATACGGCTTTGTCGTCCTTACCTTTGTTGAATCTGTCAACGAAAATATGATAGATTATGCCGCCTTTCGCCCAGTCGGGAGTAACGTAGCCTTTGCCGTATACGGTGAACTGATACATAGACCCGCCGTTGTCTTTGAAAACGTCGCCATTTTCCGTACGGAATAAAAACCTATACCAGTACAAACCAACTTTGACAATACTTATCTTAGTAAAAAATTCGCATTCATCCCCTCTTTTGCAACTGAAAGACATGGGAAAGACGTACGGCTCGTCATTGCCGTCTTCGAAAATTTGCAATTCAACGCTCTGCACGAAAACTCCGTCTTTAACGAATATTCTGAAAGTCATCTCCCTATCTTGCTCCACGCTTCCGAAAGGCGATTTGCAATTAGGGTTTCTACTGTCGAAATAAATCAAATCCTGCATTTTGTACTCCGTTACGTCTTTATAAAAACAGTCTTACCCTTACGATAAAGTCGCTTGAATAAGACTGTCTAGATTATTGAAATTATTTTTTTGCCGTCGTCTTTTTAGCGGTCGTCTTAGCGGGTTGTTTGGCTTTGCTTTCCGCTACTTCGGAAATATATTTGACGGGTTTCATCTTCCATATTCTGTCCGCGTATTCTTTTACGCTTCTATCCGAAGAGAAGAATCCTGCGTTTGCCGTGTTGAGCAAGGACATCTTAGCCCAGCCTTTCTTATCGGAATACGCCTTATCCAGCCTGTCTTGCGCGTCGCAGTAGGACTGGAAGTCGGCAAGCACTTTGTAAGTGTCGCTCGAAATAAGCGCGTCGGCTATCTCGCCGTAATTTACGCCCGCGATACCGCCGCGAAGTCCGTCGATGACTGCTTTGATTCTCGGGTTGGATTCGTAGTAATCTCTGGGATTGTAGCCGCGACGGTTGAGTTCGTTTATCTCGTCGGCAAGAAGACCGAAAATAAAGATATTCTCTTTGCCTACGTTTTCGTAAATCTCTATATTCGCGCCGTCCATTGTTCCCATCGTAACCGCGCCGTTTATCATAAACTTCATATTACCCGTTCCGCTGGCTTCTTTACCCGCGATGGAAATCTGTTCGGATACGTCGGACGCCGGCATAATGATTTCCGCAAGCGTAACTCTGTAATTTTCAATATAAACTACCTTTATCTTGCCCTTTATATCCGGATCGTTGTTTATAAGATTTCCGAGCGAATGTATAAGTCTAATGATCTGCTTAGCCATATAATAACTCGGAGCGGCTTTCGCGCCGAATATGAACGTACGCGGATTGATATCGAGATTTGGATTTTGTTTGAGTCTGTAATACAAATCGAGTATATGCAACGCATTGAGAAGTTGACGTTTGTACTCGTGCAATCTCTTTACCTGAACGTCGAATATGGAATCTGGATCCACTTCGATACCGTTGGCTTCCTTGATATACTCTGCAAGTCTGACTTTGTTCTCTCTCTTGATTTGGAGAACTTTATCGAGTACCGCTTCGTTGTCGGCGTACTTAGTCAAGTCTTTGAGCGCGTCCGCGTCTTTTTTGAACTTGTCTCCGATAAGTTTTTCTATATAGTCGGAAAGAAGCGGATTTGACTGACAAAGCCATCTTCTGTAAGTGATACCGTTGGTTACGTTGGTAAACGCTTTGGGGTGCATATTGCAATAATCTCTGAAAACTTCGTCTTTAAGAATCTGAGAGTGCAAAGCCGAAACGCCGTTTATCGTATGCGACGCGGCAAGACAGAGATTTGCCATCTTTACCTGACCGTTGGTAAGAATAGCGTTGTATTCCACCTTTCTGTAATCGTTGGGATAGAACGCCCACAGTTCGTCGGTAAATCTGCGGTTGATCTCGCAAACGATTTGATATATTCTCGGCAAAAGTTGTCTGAACAGTCCTTCCGGCCACTTCTCCAACGCTTCCGCCATAACGGTATGGTTGGTATAAGAAACGGTACGCGTAACGATATCCCACGCTTTTTCCCACGAAAATCCGTACTCGTCGAGAAGAATTCTCATAAGTTCGGGAATACAGAGCGTCGGGTGCGTATCGTTGATATGTATAGCGACCTTTTCAGGCAAAGACGTAATGGTTTTGTAATCTTTGAGATGCTTTTTAATTATAGACTGCAACGAAGCGGATACAAAGAAGTATTGCTGTTTGAGTCTCAGCATCTTGCCTTCCTGATGGTGGTCTGCTGGATAAAGCACTTTACAGATACTCTCCGCGATAGCCTTTTGTTCAAGCGACTTGACGTATTCGCCTTCCGCGAAGAGTTTCATATCGAAATCTCTCGGCGCTTTTGCCGACCAAAGTCTTAATTTATTGACAGCAGGCACGTCGTAACCGCTGATATTCATATCGTAAGGTATTGCAAGCACGGTATAGCAATCCTTTTGCTCGGTATAAAGTCTGCCGTTGTCCCATCTCTCTTCAACGTAACCGCCGAACTTGACTTCAAACGTATCTTCCATACGCGGCGAAAGCCAAACGTCGCCGTTTTCAAGCCATTCGTCAGGCAACTCTACCTGCCAGCCGTCTTCTATCTTTTGTTTGAATATACCGTAATCGTATCTTATCGAAAAACCGCTTGCGACGTAGTTGAGATTGGTAAGCGATTCCATATAAGCGGCGGCAAGTCTGCCCAGTCCGCCGTTGCCCAGTCCCGCGTCTGGTTCGATAGCGTACATATCGTCGAGAGTGTATCCCAACTCTTTGCATATCTGCTCAAACGCTGCGGTCATTTTGAGATTGTAAAGATGATTCTTCAAAGATCTGCCCAGCAAAAATTCCATAGACATATAATAGACTTGTTTGCTACCTTGCTCTAATCTCTTCTTTTTGAAAGCCAAACGCTTGTCGGTAAGTATATCTCTCACCGTCATGCATATTGCGCGATAAATTTGATTTTTGCTTGCGTTTTCAACCGTTCTTCCGAAATAAGTCTGACATTTCAAAGCCACGATCTTTTTTAGTTCTTTCACTTGATTTTCCATCTTTTTCTCCGAATATTTACCTTTTTTATAGACTTTTTATAATTTTGCCCGTACGGCAAACGAC
>JAIEEW010000271.1 GCA_029067255.1 Clostridia bacterium
GTTGCGCTGCCGTCGCAAAATAGCAAAAAAGTATTCGAGAAAATTACTGATTTTACTTTGGGAAAAGCGAAGATCGTAGAAATTGAATCGAGATACTTTCAATTTGAAATATAGCCAACGTTTACTAAAAGTTGGATGAGAGGTATATTATGAAAATAACATTGTCAAAAGAATTGAAGCAAAAACCTGATTCTACTAAACTCGGTTTCGGTAAATTTTTTACCGATCACATGCTTGTTATGGATTACGAGAACGGCGCGTGGAAAGAGCCGGAAATCGTTCCGTACGCTCCGTTTGAGATTGCTCCGGCAACTAATATTCTTCATTACGGACAGGGAATATTCGAAGGCGCAAAAGCGTATAAAAACAGCGAAGGTAAGATAACGGTATTCAGAATAGACGACAATTTTACTCGTATGAATAAGTCCGCTACGCGTATGTGTATGCCTAATTTTGACGCGAAAGTCGTAAAGGAAGCGCTTTTCGAGTTGATAAAAATCGAGAAAGACTGGATTCCCACTCAGCCCGGTACAGCGCTGTATATCAGACCTACGTTGGTAGCAAACGAAGAAGTTCTCGGCGTTCACGCAAGCAAAAAATATAAATTCTTTATCATTCTTTCGCCGGTAGGTTCTTATTACGCTCACGGTCTTACTCCCACCAAAATCCTTGTCGAAGAACAATTTGTACGCGCAAGCATAGGCGGTACGGGCGAGGCGAAATGTATGGGTAATTACGCAGCGTCGCTTATGGGCGGAGAACTTGCCAACGCTAAAGGTTACGATCAAGCGTTGTGGTTGGACGGCAACGAGCATAAGTACGTCGAAGAAGTCGGCTCAATGAATATGTTTTTCGTAATAGGCGACGAAGTTGTAACTCCCGCGCTTGTCGGTAGTATACTGGACGGTATAACCAGAAGGTCTTGTATTGAAGTGCTCAAAAAATACGGATACAAGGTCAGCGAAAGAAGAATATCTATGGACGAGATTGTAGACGCTTACGAAAAAGGACAACTCAAAGAGAGTTTCGGTTCCGGTACCGCCGCTGTAATTTCGCCGGTAGGACTGATAACGTATAGAGGTAAAGATATGCTTATCAATGACGGAAAGATGGGAGAAATAACATCCTTCTTATATGATAGGATCACAGGTATTCAATCAGAGAGATATGAAGATGAATTTGGTTGGGTTACGGAAATAAAGTAATTCATAAATGGAAATTATTTAAGAAATTAAAGATAGTATTCGTCTTCGCTCAAAAAGCGGAGACGAATTTTTATTAATAAATATTCTCAGATTGTAGAAAACATCGTTAAGAATTGGTCGCGAAAAAAAGAGCGGGGGATTCTCCGCTCTTTTGCATTTTTTATTTTGTAAAAGGAATTATTCCTGCTCGGTCATGCTCTTGTCGTTGGCTTCAATTTTATCTTTCGCAAGGAAGACGATAGCGACCATTCCCGCTCCGACGTGCGAACCTATTACCGGACCTACGTCAATGATTTCCGTATATTCAAGATTGTACTTTTCTTTTACGGTTTTTTCCAACAGTTGCGCGTCTTCATAAGCGTCGGCGTGCATGATCACGACGAGTTTCTGTTCTTCAATCGGCATCATTTTTTTGTCAAAGTATTCAAGCATTGTTCTCATAGCCTTTTTGTGCGAGATCTGCTTGCTTACCGGAATGAGTTTTCCGACTTTGTTTACGTATAAGATAGGTTTGATTTGAAGCGCGTCGCCGAGAAAGGCTTGCGTTTTGCTGGCTCTTCCCGTACGGTACAAGTGCTTCATATCGTCTATCGTGAAATATCCGGCGCAGTGATTTTTGAGTTCTTCCGCGTAAGAAACAAGTTCGTCATAACTTGCTCCGCTTTGAAGTTTTTTATCAACGTACCAAACAAGCAGTCCTTGAACAAACGCCGCGCAGCACGATTCCACGATAGTTATTTTTCTTTCAGGGAATTGCTCGGAGAGTTCTTTTGCCGCCATAAGCATCTGATCGTACGTTCCGCTTAATGATTTTGTGAATCCTATATGAATTATATCGTAACCTTTTTCAAGTATCGGACGGAAGAATTCCTGCGCTTGATACGCTGTAATCATTGTAGTTTGCGGAAGATCTTCTTTGCTTTTTGCTTTTCGGCAAGCGTCGTAAAATTCTTTGGGGGAAAGTTTGGTTTCCACGCCGTCGTACGCAACGCCGTTAACTGTATACGCCATAGGAAATATTGTAATGTTTTCAGTGAGTAAGCGCTCGGGATAGTCGCTCGTCGCCTCTGCAGTTATCATTATTTTCATTTTACGCTCCTTGTCGCATCTATAAAAATGCGTAGTTTTTTTAACTATATAATTATAAACTTATAATAAATTTATGTCAAGCAAACTAAAACTCGCGTATGAAAGAGAGCATATCTCGTTGTTTTTCGACATAAATATCTACTGAAGAAGTCCTTGGATAAATAT
>JAIEEW010000272.1 GCA_029067255.1 Clostridia bacterium
CTATTCAATAACGAAAAAAATATTGTATCACGTAATCTACAAAAAATAGTGGAGAGAAAAACATTTTTTCTCTCCACTTCGCTTATTTATTTAAGTTAGATTTTTTCAATTCAATATACAAAATATCAATACGCTTCTGAATTTTCAAAAAAACGTTAAATTTGCATTTTTATTGAAAATAATTCTTATTAATTATATTTTAATCGTTTTTACTAAATTAAACAAGATAATTTGTAAATATTTTTAGATAAACGAGAATATTTTAGAATTATTTTTCATCACTCAATCTCTGCGCTTGCGATTTCCATAGCCGAAAACTCTTCTTTTTCTCCTGTAGTTATTTTACTTACAGACACCTCATATGCGACTCTTTCTTCCATATTGTCGTTGCCTAGATTCTTCACGTAAATTCTGCTTTGAATACGTCCTACTACGCTGAGTTTGTCCCCAACCTTCATATTTTGCACAAACCTTGCGTTTCTACCCCACATAATGCACGGTATGTAATCAGACTTATTATACGCCCTATTTACCGCTATAAGAACGTCGCAAATCTCACGCTTAAAAGGAGTTGTTCTGTAGATAGGCGGCTTGCAAATAAAACCCGTTATCTCTATAATATTTGGACTCTGAACTTCATCTTCCGGAAGCACGTCTCTTACGAAAGCCGTCAACAGCAATTTCGATTTCTCGCCTTCTAATTTATTGTAACTTCTGAATTGTCCGACGACGTTTATCTTATCCCCTACCTTAACTTCGTATCTTGCCAACAATCTGTCTGAAATCGTTATTGGTATCAAATCTTTTTGCTCCGAAAGTCTGGGAACGGAAATTACGGTTTCATAAAAACCTTCTCCAAAAACTTCATGAGTGTAAACCGGTTCTTTGACGATCGTTCCGATTAGTTGCAATTTGTTGTTGTTCATCTGTTCGTAGTTCATATCTACCTCCAACTTCGTAATTTTATTATTTTTTGTGTTGTATTCCGTTTCCGTCTACCGTATAATTATCCTGATAAATCAAATCTGACAGCGCGACCATCTTATAGCCTTGATTTTTCAGATTTGCTATAACAAGCGGCAAAGCCTCTAATATATTGTCGCTATTATTGTGAAAAAGGATTATTGAGCCGTTTTTCACTCCCGAATTTACTCTTGAAAGTATTTCGCTTGCGCTCAATCCCTTCCAATCCAAAGAATCGACTGTCCATTGTACGCCTATCATATTTTTTTCTTCCACCACTTCTAAAAGAGTGTTATTGTAATCCCCAAACGGCGGACGGAAGAATTTAGGCTGTATACCGGTCAGTTCTTTGACGCTATCGCTGACGTAATCCAGTTCTGACGCAATCTTTTCTCTACTCAACGTACTCATATTTAGATGCTCTTTACTGTGATTTCCTATATCGCATCCGCTTTCCGCTATTTTCTTGACCATATCGGGATATTTATCTATCCAGAATCCTACGAGAAAGAACGTGCCGCTAACGCCGTGCTTTTCAAGAGTATCCAATATTCCTTGCGTCTTATCTGCGCCCCAAGCGGCGTCAAACGTCAACGCTACTACCTTTTCCTGAGTATCAACTCCGTATACCGGCACTTTTCTCAGGCTTTGATTATTAAATACTGCCGTTACGTCGCGATTTGCCATACACGTCGCGCATACCGCTATTAGCAAAATAACCGCAACAACGCCGATTATAGATTTTTTCTTGATAGAATAAATCATTTTTCACCTCTTGATAATACCATTCTGAAATATAGGAAATTTGTAATGTTTTGTCGAATTTAATCGATTTTTGTAATATTCGCTTATACTTTCCTATTCAATAAATTCTATTTAATAAAGTACGTAAATATTCCCGCTAATTAAAAATTTATTTAACAGTACGTGCCTATATTAAAATAGCAAATTATAAGAAATTAACGCGATAATACTCAAAAGACCGCGTAATTCGTCGCACGCGCAGTTATTTATATTTATACCTTGACTTTTCAAGCAAAATGTTTTATACTATAA
>JAIEEW010000273.1 GCA_029067255.1 Clostridia bacterium
CTATTATTCTGTACTTTCTTCTGTTTCCGCCGCCGATGTGTCTTACGGTGATTCTGCCGGTTGCGTTTCTACCGCCCGATTTGCTCATCGATTGAAGCAAACTCTTTTCGGGAACGGTCGTCGTGATTTCCGTGAATGCGGATACCGTCATAAAACGACGAGCGGGAGAAGTAGGTTTATATCTCTTAATAGCCATTATCTTGTCCTCCCATTATGCCAAACTCTCGAAGAATTCGATCGTCTTGCTGTCTTGCGTCAACGTAACTACGGCTTTCTTGTATCCGGTCGTCGTACCTTCGTACTTGCCCATTCTCTTCTTCTTGCCGTCAACGTTCACTGTGTTGACTCTCGCTACCTTAACGCCGAAGATATCTTCAACTGCAACTTTTATCTGAGTTTTGGTAGCGTCTTGAGCCACTTTGAAAGTATACTTCTTATCGGCGATGCCGTCGTAACTTTTTTCCGTAAGGATCGGGGCTATAATAATATCGTATTTATTCATTATTCGCATACCTCCTCAAACCTTTTTTGAATCTTGTTTACCGCGTCGACGGTGAAAATACATTTCGTATTTGCCGCCAAATCGTAAACGCTCACGAGATCGGCGTCTACAAGCGTAACGTTTTGAATATTAGCGCTTGCTCTCTTGATCGCTTCGTCGTTGTTTTCCGTTACCAACAATACTTTGCTGTCGATTTCAAACGCTTTGAGCATTTGCGCGATATATTTGGTCTTCGCTTCATTGAGTTGAAGTTTGTCCAAAACAACGAAATCGTTGTCGCTTACTTTTGCGCTGAGCGCGGAAAGCGTAGCGGCAATCTTCATCTTCTTGTTTATCTTCTGAGAAAAATCTCTGGGCTTCGGAGCGAATACCACG
The DNA here is from genome assembly GCA_029067255.1 of Clostridia bacterium. Lineage (GTDB taxonomy): Bacteria > Bacillota > Clostridia > Christensenellales > UBA3700 > RACS-045. Next base: position 878 of record JAIEEW010000273.1, read on the forward strand.
CCGCCGCCTGTCCATTGCGGGCTTCTTATGCTACCCTGTCTTGCGCGGCCTGTGCCTTTCTGTCTCCAAGGCTTCTTGCCGCCGCCCCTAACTTCCGTACGGGTCAAAGTGGACTTCGTGCCTTGTCTTTTGTTTGCCAACTGAGCAACTACTACTTGATGTATGAGCGCTTCGTTATATTCAACGCCGAACACCGCGTCGTTGAGTTCCATCTCGCCGACTTTCTTTGCTTTTATATCTAAAACATTAACCTTCATTTTTACTCGCTCCTTTAACCGTTTTGCTTCACGACAACAACGTTACCCTTTGCTCCGGGAATAGCGCCCTTGATGAAAAGAAGATTACGTTCGGCATCGACTTTTGCCACCGTGAGGTTTCTAACCGTTACTTTCTCGTTACCCCAATGTCCAGACATTTTCTTGTTCTTGAAAACTCTTGAAGGAGTAGAACAAGCGCCCATAGAACCTACGCCTCTGTGGTAACCGGAACCGTGCGCCATAGGACCGCAGTGATGATTCCATCTCTTTACCGCGCCGGTAAATCCGTGTCCTTTGGACGTGCCGCTTACGTCTACAAGAGAACCTTCCGCGAATTGCGCGCAGGTCAATTCCTGACCGAGTTCATAAGAAGCGACATCCGTTCTGAATTCTCTCAAAACTCTTCTGGGAGTAACGCCAGCCTTCTTATAATGACCCTTTACCGGCTTGTTGACATTCTTTTCTTTGATGTCGCCGAAGGCAATTTGCAACGCTTCGTAGCCGTCGTTGTCAAGGGTTTTCTTTTGCACGATGGGACAGGGTCCCGCCTGAACGATCGTTACGGGAATAACGGTGCCGTCCGGCGCAAAAATCTGACTCATTGCTAACTTTTTTCCAATGATTGCTTTATTCATAGATAAAGTTCATCCTCCTGATTTTATTTCGCAAAACCGCTTTATCGCAGTTTTTAATTGACTAGTTTATATTAATTTGCTTACAGTTTGATTTGAATATCAACGCCTGCGGGCAAATCGAGTTTCATAAGAGCGTCGACCGCTTTTGCCGTCGGGTTCATAATATCTATAAGTCTTTTGTGCGTACGCAATTCGAATTGCTCTCTGCTATCCTTATATTTATGAACGGCTCTGATAATCGTAACGATTTCCTTTTCCGTAGGAAGTGGAATCGGTCCAGATACCTGTACGCCGCTTCTTTTTGCCGTTTCAACTATCTTATCCGCCGCAAGGTCGATAAGATTGTGATCGTAAGCCCTTAATCTGATTCTGATTGTTTGTCCTGCCATTTTTCTTTCTCCTTTTTTACCTAACTTTTTTCTTTTTCTCTACGCACTTCCGTGCGTTCCGCTTCTGCCCTTAAAAATGGGCTTGCAGACAGCCCAATTCCGTTAGTCGCCCGATTGTCGGACTCTTGTCCGCGGAAGTTCTCTCCTTATATAAGCAGTAACC
>JAIEEW010000274.1 GCA_029067255.1 Clostridia bacterium
ATTTATCTGTAAATAGATTATATCACAGAAAAGATATTTAAAAATATATATAAATCATCGAAAATTGTCGAAATAGGAGTAATTATGTCGAAATTTCCCGAAAATTCAGATATGAGAATATCAAAAGTATTTTCTAAGCGAATAAAAGAGTTGATAGAAGACAATGATTGTGCGTCTAATAAGCAGTTTGCGGAATTAGTAGGAGTTAGTTCTCCTGTTATTTCAAAGGCGGTTAATTATGGAATTCTTCCAACAATGAAAAGTTTGATTATGATAGCGGATAAACTTGAAATATCGCTACCATATTTATTGGGCGAAACTAATAACAATGATTTCATAGGTTCTCCTACGCCTTCGACATTTTCAAATCGTTTGCAAGAATTGGCAAACGAACGAAATGAAACATTTGGAGCAATTTCCACTAAAATGCCTTTTATTCGCACCTATTTTTATAATTGGATAAAATTGGGGACTTTACCGTCGCTGGAATACGCAATAGAAATAGCGAATTATTTCAACGTATCGTTAGATTATTTGTTTGGTCGTAGCGATTATAGAAAATAATTCAATGCAAATATATATTTTATTCTGCGGTCAAAAAAAGGAGCAACTATGTCCAAATTCCCTGAAAACTCAGAAATGAGAACTTCTAAAGAGTTTTGCAAACGTATAAAAGAGTTGATTGCAGATAACGATTGTGCGTCTAATAAAGAGTTTGCGGATTTAGTGGGGGTAAGTTTTCCTATTATTTCTAAAGCCGTAAATTTCGGAATTATTCCGTCAACAAAAATATTGATAAAAATAGCGGATAGTCTAGATTTGTCGTTAGCATATTTATTGGGCTTTAATAATGATAACGATTTCATCGGTTCAGTTTCGCCATCGGATTTTTATACTCGCATACAAGAGTTAGTACAAGAGAGCAATAAAACTTTTGGCGGAATTGCATCAAAATTGGCATTTTCAAGAACGTATTTTTACGCATGGAAAAAGAATAACACATTGCCGTCAATAGAGTATGCTAAAATAATAGCAGATTATTTCGACGTATCGCTTGATTATTTGTTCGGTCGCAGCGATTACAGAAAATAATTTATTCTTATTTCATAATTTTTCGTATCAGTTTTTGATAGAATTCTTTGAAAGGCTGATATCGCATAGGCAAATCGATTGCATTGCTTTTGTTTACAATGCTTTTGTAATGCGTAAACGTATCAAATCCCGCTTTGCCGTGATACGCGCCCATTCCGCTGTCCTTAAAACCGCCGAAAGGCAAGTCGGACGACGCTATATGAATTACTACGTCGTTTATACATCCGCCGCCGTAACTGAGTTCGGCGGTAAATTTCTTTATTCGCTTTTTGTCTTTCGAGAATATATATAATGCAAGCGGAACGGGATTCTGCGATACGTAAGAGTATATTTCTTCGTCTTTTTCGTATGTCAGTATAGGCAAAATCGGTCCAAAAATTTCTTCTTGCATAACGGCGTCGCTTGTTGTTACGTTATCCAAAACGGTAGGTTCGATTTTAAGACGTTCGGCGTCTACGTTACCGCCGTGCGCTACTTTTTGCTTATCCAAAAGTCCAATAATACGATTGAAATGCTTTTCATTTATTATCTTGCCGTAATTATCATTTTCCAGCGGTTTTGTTGAGAATTGCAAATCAATTTGCTTTTTGAGTTCCGCTACAAGTTGGTCGTGTACAGACTTATGGCAAAGAATATAGTCGGGAGCGACGCAGGTTTGTCCGAGATTAAGGAATTTTCCCCATACGATACGCTTAGCGGCAAGGGGAACGTTTGCCGTTTCGTCGACTATGCAGGGTGATTTTCCGCCGAGTTCGAGCGATACGGGCGTAAGATTTTTTGCCGCGCTTTCATAGACGATTTGTCCGACGCGTTTGCTTCCGGTAAAGAATATATAGTCGTATTTTTGTTGCAGCAGATCAGTAATTACCGCAGAATTTCCACAAATCACGTCCACGTAACCGCTCTCGAATACGCTTTCCAATACTTTTATTATCGCTTTGTTTACGTTAGGCGAGTAGGCGCTTAATTTCAAGATCACGGTATTGCCTGCGGCTATCGCTTCGATAAGCGGGTTGATGGAAAGCAAGAACGGGTAGTTCCACGGATTCATTATCAACACAACGCCGTAAGGGCAGGGAATACGGTAACTCTTTGAAGGGAATTGCGCAATAGGAGTTTTTACCGTTTGCGGTCTGGTATATTTTCGCAAATTTTTTATTAGATGCGAAAGTTCGCTCAACACAAGTCCAGTTTCGCACATATAACTTTCGTTTTCTGATTTTCCGAGATCAAGTTTCAATCCTTCATGCAATTCGCTTAGATTATTTTTAATTGCAGTATGAAGCGATTTCAAATATTTTAGTCTAAACTTTACGTCCAGAGTTTTATTGCTTTTGAAAAAGTCGTTATGACTTTCTATTATCTTCGATATTTCTTTCATTTAATTCACCTATCATTTTTTTATTTACTACGCCGCTGTTGGCTTAAACGGCAGGGCATAGTTTTGTAATGCGAAGTAATCTAAAATTATGTCTATCGCGGATATATAGTTTTTTACAGAAGAAATTATAATTATTTTTGGATTTTCGGTCAAGCGCAATATTAGAAAAATACGGAAATAATAAAAAAAATATGTATATTTGGCATGTTCGGGGCGTTGTGTATTAGAGGGAAGACCCGACGATATTGGAGCTGTCTA
>JAIEEW010000275.1 GCA_029067255.1 Clostridia bacterium
GCAATGTATAGTATTATGTAATAAAGGGTATTGAGGTGAACATGGATTCGCAATTAAAAAAAGGACTGTTGGAAGGGTGCGTATTGGCTGCTATCCGCGACGAAGAATCGTACGGTTATAAGATAATAGGGCAACTTTCTCCATACATCGAGATTTCCGAATCAACGTTGTATCCCATTCTGAAAAGATTGGAGAGTTCCAAATGCGTGGTTACCAAAAATAAACTTTACAACGGAAGACTGCGAAAGTATTATCGCATAACGGATAGGGGAAAAGCCAAACTTAGAGAGTTTTGCCTTGATATGGAGCAGATTATGGAAATATACCGTTTTTTGAGAAAGTAGGAGGAGTGTAAAATGAACAAACGAAGTTGGTTTAGGCAGTTGGAGCGTGAATTGACTGCGCAAGGCGTTCCGAAAGACGAACGCAAAGAAGTTCTCAATTATTACGGAGAAATGTATCGCGATAAATTAGAGGACGGTTGGACAGAAAAGGAAGTGTTGCATGAATTTGGGTTTCCCGAAGACGTAGCGGACAGTGTTCGCGGCGAAGGACGAAGACCCAGACGGCGCGTAGAGTATCGCGACGATTATCGCGACGACTACGAAGATTATAGAGAAAGACCGCGTCCGCGCAAGAAAAAAAGGGGAGTTTTCGCGACAATATTTAAGATACTGTTTTCTATAATATTCGGTATTGTATTGATTGCGCTTTCCATTGCGTTTTTCGTTATACATATCGCATTTACGATTGCGGGAATTGCGATAATAATATCGGCGTTTACATTTATTACGCATAACATAGGCGCGTTCGTAATGGTAATAGGCGCTGGAATAATAGTCATGGCGATTGGTGGAATGATACATTTTTTGGGACATCTGAGTTCCAAATGTTTCAAACGTATGGTCAAAGGCCGCGCATAAGGAGTAAGAGATATGAAAAAGTACTTTTTCTCAATGGTAGCGTTGTTGATATTAGGCGCAATAGTGTTTGGAGCGGGTTACGTTCTGTACGATAGGAGCGACAATAAGGTGTTTGGACAGTATTTGGAATATTCCGAAACGGAGTACGCGGTTCAAGGCGAGATAGAAGCGATAGATTTCACTCTTATAGGGGATTATAATATAATATTGCAAAGGGGTGAGATCGGTTCGCTTTCTTACTCGCAAAGCGAAATATCCGACATTACTGTTACGGAAGAAAACGGCATATTGACGTTGAATGAGAAAATCGATTGGAAAAATCAAGTTAAAAAGTGGTATTGCAGGCGTCAAAAGACGGATTTGATTCTCACTTTGCCTGAAGAAAATAAACTAACTGTAAAATGCAATTTTGCCAGCAATGTTTCCATTGCTTTGCCGGATTGGGAATTTGGAGATATCGATTTGAAAATAAGCGGGAAAACTGATGTTTCTTCTAATTCATTGAAATCGGGAGACGTAAATTTGGACGTATCGGGTTTTGCTTCTGTAAATCTGAACGGGGAATTTCAAAACGTTTTCATAAAGACGTCCGGCATGTCCGAGATCGAGTTGAACGGAAGCGCTAACGCGATCGATATAAAATCTTCAGGTACAATGTCGTTTGATTCGGAAGACATAATTTGTCCGAGAATTGACGTTAAGGCGAGCGGTACGGCAAAAATGAATATAGTAGGCGAAGGAGATTCTTTATCTGCGAAAGTATCAGGCTATTGCAAAATCACAGCCGAGAAATTCTCTTTGAATACTTTGAATTTGGACGCGAGCGGTTCAGTCAATATGACGGTAAGCGTTAAAGACGAAATCAACGCATCGGCAAGCGGTTCTATCAAAGTTTCGTATTACGGCGATCCAAAGATTACGCGTAGCGGATCGGGGAGCAATAATTTCGAAAAAATAGGTTGAATTATTGGATAATACGTAAATCGAATATTAAAAAGGTCGGACATTGTCCGACCTTGATTTTACTATAAGTTTTTACCTAGAACGCCCAGTTTCCGTTTTTGAATATTTGTACGCGTCTGCCGTCTTTTGTAATGCCAACAATGTTCATATCGTCGGAGCCTATCATAAAATCGACGTGTATCATACTTGTATTGACTCCCATTTCGTCAAATTCTTGTTGAGAATACTTTTCGAAGTTTTTAATGCAGTTGGAAAATCCTCTTCCCAAAGCGAGATGACAACTTGCGTTTTCGTCAAAAAGAGTGTTGTAAAAGAGTGTGCCGCTGTTGCTGATAGGAGAGTCCTGCGGAACGAGCGCGCATTCTCCTAGCATTTTGGCTCCTTCGTCCATAGAGATCATTTGTT
>JAIEEW010000276.1 GCA_029067255.1 Clostridia bacterium
AACACCTTGAAAACCGTCATTCTGAGCCTGTCGAAGAATCTAGTCTAATGCCGACAGGCTATCCGCTTAAATAAAAGATCAGTTGGCGGTATCAGTAGAATAACATCCCAAACCCCGTTCAGCGGATAAGGGGAAAAGTGAAAAAAGAAAGCGGAAGATTTTTTGTCAAGGTAATACAAGAAAAAGTCCCCCGTACTTGCTGTACGTTGGGACCTTTTTATTGCATTGATTTGGCGGAAAAGATGCCGTTTTACTTTTCACTTTTCCCCTTATCCGCCGAACACTCCCCCTACTCTGTTCTAAGAGCGACTACGGGATCTCTCTTTGCGGCTATTCTTGCCGGAACAAGACCTGCAATCGAAGTAAGCGTAATACTCAAAAGAATCATCAGTATTCCGTGCAACGGATTGAGCGCGCATATACCGGTTATTGACGCTTCGAAATGCGTTATTATCAAGTTGATAGGAATACTCAATATATACGTTACAATCACGCCTATAAGACCTGCGGTAAAGCCTATGATAACAGTTTCCGCATTGAATATATTGGATACGTCTCTTTTTCTCGCGCCGAGCGAACGCAAGATACCTATTTCTTTCGTACGCTCTACTACCGAAACGTAAGTAATGATACCTATCATTATCGAAGATACGACAAGCGATACCGACGAGAAGCATATCAGCGCGATAGTAACTATTCTTATGATCTGATTCATCATTCCTATAAATATAGCGGCGCTGTCGGTATATTTTATCTGATTGTCTTTATGCTCGTTGTTCCACGCTTTGAGATCGGATATTACCACTTCTTTATTCTCGAAATTACTTGAATAAATACTTATTGCCGTTGGTATATCGCTTCCGCCCAAAGACTGCATGACAGTCTTGTAAGTCGCCACGGTATTTCCGCCCATCATTATATTCATCATAGCGTCAGGCGACATGCTTCCGGAAGAGAAATCATCGTCTGCGTCGAAAGACTTGCCAGTCAAAACGTTGTAATCGCTATGCTCTCTTTGGAAGTTTACTACTTCGCTGTCGCGCGCGTCCTTGCGCATTAACTCGGTCAACTCCTGCGTATAGACGATACCGGGATTTACAGGCGTATATTCGCTGCCTTCTTTCGGTCTTAAAATTCCCACGACAGACAATTTGTATACGCCGTCTTCTTCGGTAAGGTTTTTGATAGAATCATAGACGTTTTCTTCAAAATATTCATTGCCGGTTTCCGAATTTACCGTCTTATAGAATCTTGCGTTGTTGTTGGGAAGAAGGAAGGTTACTCCTTCTTTTCCTTTATCGGGGTTGCCGATAATATTTTCAAAGGTCTGACCGCTTGCTATCATTCCGCCTATATCTATACCGCCGTATTCCTGTCCGTCAAGCATGCTGTCAAAACCCATGCCCGAGAAATACGAAGAAAGGATCGAGTTGGTGTTGTCGACGACCAAAACGACTTCCGTCGCTTTTTCGGGGAACTTGCCGCCGATCACGTCAAACGCGCTTTCCATATACTTTCTATCGCCTACCATTTCCTGCCAGTTGACAGAACCCCTGCTTGCGTCCATAGACATAGATACTTTGCCTACGTCCTTTCCTTTTCTGTTGAAAACGGTATAATTGTAACCGTAATTGTAATATACGCTGTCAACGTAGCCGTTTTCCTGCCACTCAACTTTCTTGCCGTCAAGATAAGCGATATATTCTTCGTTTATATTGTTAGGCTTTATCATATCCTGCAAAATCGAAGCGAGATTGTAGGAATTGACGAATTTCTTATCTGGGAACTTATCTTTTGACGAGCCGGACATAACTTGCATATAAGTCGTCATCATGCTTTCCATGCTCATAGTATTGCTGGTGATCGTAACCGGATAACCTGAAAGCATGGTTTTTTGCATTCTGTCGACGTAGTTGGAAAATCCGTTGGAGATCGCCAAAACCAACGCCACGCCTATGATACCTATACTTCCCGCAAAAGCCGTCATAAACGTCCTGCCTTTCTTTGTCATAAGGTTGGTAAACGATAGTTTTATTGCCGAAGCAAAGGACATTGACGTCTTGTTAAGATTTTCCTTTCTCTTCTTTTTCGCCTTGCGTTTTTGGAATTCCGTCTTCTGAACGCGCGATTTCTTATTTTTGGTCTTGCCGTCCGTATCGCAGGTAACTTCTTCGCAAGCGAGCGACTCTTTTACCGTTTCCACTTCGTCGTTAACTTCGCTTTCCGTCGCAGTTTTTTCTTCCGCGGGTTGAGAAACGTACGGATTCGTATCGTCAACGACTTCTCCGTCTTTTAGTCTAACTATACGGTTGGAATACTGTTCGGCAAGTTCGGGATTGTGCGTAACCATTATTATCAACTTGTCGTGAGATATTTCCTTGAGTATCTCCATGATCTGTACGCTTGTCGTACTGTCCAACGCGCCGGTAGGTTCGTCTGCAAGTATTATGCTGGGATTGTTTATAAGCGCTCTCGCTATGGAAACTCTCTGCATCTGACCGCCGGAAAGTTGATTAGGCTTTTTATGGATATGATCTTTCAATCCGACTTCTTCAAGCGCTTTTATAGCCCTTTGCTTACGCTCGGCTTTGCTAACGCCCGCAAGCAAAAGCGACATCTCGACGTTGGTAAGAATATCGA
>JAIEEW010000277.1 GCA_029067255.1 Clostridia bacterium
AACGTGCGAGGGACACGTTTGCTATTGACGTGTCTCAATTTTTTAGATTAAAGGAGAAACTAATGAAAAGGAAAGCAATAAGCGTCTTATTGACGCTGACTATTGTCTTGACAACGTTGTTGGGTTTTGTCGGATGCAAGAACGATTCGACGCCGGACCCTGAATACTGCGTTGTTACCGTAATTGACTGCGGCGAAGAAACGAGTCAGACAGTCGAAAAAGGAACGACGATCACGTTGGAAGACAAGCAAAGAAACGGTTATGAATTTTTGGGTTATTATAACGGCGAAGATAAAGTCGACTCTTCGTTGAAAGTAACTCAAGATATTACGTTAACGACGCGTTATCAGTACGGAACTCTTGCCGAAAATCTCGTATACGCGTTGAAAGTGTATTTGAATTCGCAGGTATTTGAAAATACGGTAGCGAGCGCGCGTACTGCGGCTGCATGGCTGCCATTGAGTTATCTACGTTACGTAGAAGGAGATTTCTACACTCACGCAAATGCCGCAGTATTCAAGAAATACATCAATATGATAGGAGAACTCGTTGTTGACGGAGAGATAAAGGAAATAAAATGGCCGACGTCCGAAGCGTGTCAACAAGGATGGTACGGAATCGTAGATTATCTCTATACGTATTCGATAGCGATGAACGGTTACAAGCAATATCTGAGCGGTCATGGACTTACAGACAACTCCGCCGACGTATATTTGAACGCGGTAAGCAAATACCTTGAAAAAGTAGATAAGTGGCTTTCGACAAGCAACGTAATGTACGATATTCTAGGCGACGAAGTATCTCAAAGCAATCTATATTATCAAGGCTACAATAGTTGGAACAGTTTTACTTACAGTTCGTATTACAACTCTTCTACCGGTCAGTACAAGATGGGACAGGAAAGAGCCCGCTGTCTTTTGGAACGCGTGGCGCAGGCTACCGGAACGGACGAAGGACACGAAGAGTTTTTGAAAGAGTACGCAAAGTTGGAAGAAAAGCATTTGGCTATTCAAGCGGAAGCCGAACGTATCAAACCCGAAGTTGACAGATTGACTGCAAAGTATAACGAACTCAACGCGCGTTACAACGAATTGAGCAAACAAATCAGAGAGTTGGAAGACGGAGAAGAAAAAGACAGACTTATTGCCGAGCGAAGCGAAGTAAGTCAAGAAAGAAGCGATGTTATCAAACAAAGAACCGCCGTTCAGGCAACTAAAACTCAGTTGGAAAACGATTTCAAGGAATTCGGAAAACAAGCGGGATTCATGGCGAAATTCAAAGGATTTTTGCCCGTTACGCAAGTAGCCTTCGGAATGTCCGCGACAGCGTATATCGCTATTATCAAAGCAAATCTTTCGCTCGATTCAAAAATACCGTTTACCGACAGCGGATTTATCGCAAGATATGAGAAAGACGAAGACGGAAATTTCGTCAAAGAAGGCGGCACTCCCAACTGGGTAGGTCCGACCGGCGCTCCCGTTGCCGCTTCCCTTTATAGAGACAGAGATGAATACGACGTCAATTTTGAGAAGTGCAAACAAGGTTATTTCCCATTCTCCGACGGTTGGAGTCAGCCTTTGGATGAAATGATAAATCTTGACCGACTGGGAAAATACTACAATCATACGCTTACTACGGGAGCAAACGTAACTCCGCAATGGGGTTTGCTTACAGGGTATATGCACGGTATTGATATGGAAAACTATGTAGTGGCAGAACCCGTTGAAAACGAGCCGACAACTTATAATATAATTTCGCTTTGGAGAGATAATCTTAAAGTCGACAGCGACGGAAACTACGTTATAAAAGGCAATCTGGATATGGCTGTCGCAATCGCGTATCTAGCGTATATAAACGGCGTTGAAGCGCCCACGCCGTTGGGAGCGTACGATTCCGCGGACAAGGTAATATCTTCAATAATGGGGGATTAAATGAAGCGTTTTAGAATCCTTGCGTTAGCGTTGATAATCGTTGCGCTGATACTTTCGGCGACGGCATGCGCCGATAATACGGCGCCAAATCCCGAACTTCATGAAGGGTGTTATTTTACGCTTGAATTGAGAGAACCGGGGCAAGATAGCGAAAGAGAAGACTGGGACGCGTATTCCCATTCGACTTTGGACGGAGACGTTATAATGTCGTGGGAAGTTCCTATGTACGGCAATACCGTATACGAAAGCGTAGTCAAGTTTTTTGAAAACCGCGAAGACGTCATCACGTTTAGGAAAACGCAACATAAGTTCCAAATGTTCCACGAATACGTGAACGAAGACGGCGAAAAGTGGAATTTGGAAACCGTTTACGTTGCCGCAGACGGCGAATATGCCAACTGCGCCAACTTCCAAAGTATTTTGGGAGACGACGGTATAGCGGGGACGGAAGACGATTTGAAAGTACTTACGCTGGTCTATAAAGGCTGGCTGTATTAAAGGAGATGTTTATGCAAAATAATTTATCGTTAGACAAGGCAACGCGTCTTGCAAAAACAAAAGGGTTGAAAGGCTGGGTAGCAACGTTCGCGTTGCTGGCGCTTATGTGCGTGGATCAATTTGTGCTTGACGTACCTTTCGCCAACGTCGTTTTCCCGATCTTGATAATATGCGCGGCATCTATGAACGCTGTGAAAAATATGGCGTTGATAGCCTTGTATTCAGTTATATTCGAGTTGAGTTGCATAGCCTGGATGCCTTCGGAATTAGTCAGAGTAAAGTGGTGGCTTTTGGAAGTATGGATAGGATATATGATGCCTTTTGCTGTATACAAAGTTTTCAATTTCAAACATAAAAATAAAAGTATACTTTCGTATTCCGCTATGGCTGCATTTGCAGAATTACTCTATTTTTGGGTATCGGTGGTCGCTACTATCTTTCTTTGGAAGGTTGATCCGGCGACGTACATTTTAAGCGATCTGCCTTATCAGGCGCTAGGCTGTTTGGCGACTTTTGCTTGCGCTTTGCCCGTTGCCGCTATTTATAAATGGGTTAACGGCGAACTTGACGTATTAAGCGGACTAAGAACAAAGTTGTTCGCCAATAGCGCGCAGGACTTGAAAGAAGCAATTCGTATCAAGTCCGAATAATATCTCAGATTGAAATAAGCCGACTATGGATATCTGTCGCGGGCGACGTTTGACGTCGCCCGCATTTTGTTTGAAGATGTTGCCATAATGTTATTGAAGTGATATAATATAAAAGTAATTGTTTTGTAGAATTGCGCGGGGTAAATAGATGGAAGATTATTTGCAATTTCAATTTGACGCAGATAAGGAGTTGGGAACTCTTCTTTTTGAGTATGACGATACCAAAAACCTTTATAATTCTTCTATGAAAATAAAAAGAGCGAAAAAATCGCCGTGGACATATTATTTTAGCGCAGTATTATTGTTTTTGTTCGGTTGGATAATTTACAGCGTTGTAGTATTGTCTATAGAAAACAGTATCAAACTGGCATTGATTCTAAGCGTAAGTAATTTGTTTGTGTTTGCTTTTTTGACATTCCTTACAATAACGATAATTTTTGGAGCGTGGGGAAGAATAATGCGTTTCGCTATGCGTAATCCTGAATTTCTCCATAAAGTTGGATCAGAAAAGTCTAGGCAGCAAGACGCTATCAACGCAATGTTGAATGCAGAGACTAAAAAGCCGCATAGAAACGCTTTGTCAGTCTATGAAAATTACATCGAGATCGTAAACGACGGAAAAACTACTTTATATAAAAAGGAGCATGTCCAAAAGTTAGTAGTCGTTAAAGACCGCAAAAAGTTTACCGTGAGAATGATATCGAATACCCATAAGTCGGTGGAAGCGAAAGTCTTTATACCTGTAGAATATCTCGGAAATTTTGTAAGAGTATGCTCGGATATTTCGACTCGCTATGAAAATTCATTAGGATATGACACTAGCATAAGTCTTGATAGATCGGTGGGATCGCTTATAGGACTTACGCTGTTTGTATTGATTCCGGTAGCATTGGGAAGCGCGCTTATATGGGCTCATTACTGCGTTGATGAAGTATTTCCTGCGTTTTTGGGGATATTCTTTATTATGGGCGGAATACTGTTGATTTGCGGCTTGTACAGTTTTATTCCATTTGTCAAACACGTTATGGTGCCGATGTTGTTTGGGGTATTGTTCACAATAGGACCGCTATTGCTATCATTGCAACTATTTAATGCAATAGGCATAGTATTAAACGCGCGCAACTACTTCACTTTTTTGAATCCGATAACGTTGGGATTCACGTATATAATGGCGATAGGCTTAGTTGTGGTATTATCGTCAGTGCGGTCCATGGTAGATTATTTTATCTTTATAAGAAAGAAAAGCGGTTGACTTAGGGAAATACGTTAGACGATTTTATTGTCGAATATTTATTTCAATAGAGTTTTGTAAAGGAGCAAATAATGGATTGTCAAGAAAAGACCAAGCAAGAAAAACTAATTTATAAAGGACGAATATTGAGTCTATACAACGACGACGTAATCCTTGCCGACGGAAGCGAAAGCGCAAGAGAATACGTCCATCACAACGGGGGTAGCGGCGTTTTGGCGGTAGATAAAGAAGGATACGTCTATCTTGTCGAGCAGTTCAGATATCCGTATAGAGAAATGCTTTTGGAAATTCCGGCAGGGAAAGTAGATAAAGGCGAAAGCGCTTACGATTGCGCGATACGCGAATTGAAAGAAGAAGTAGGACTTACAGCAAAGAGTCTTGTGGATTTGGGATTGATTTATCCTTCGCCCGGATATACCGACGAGCCGTTGCATATCTTTCTTGCGACAGAATTCGAGATAGGAGAAAACAGACTTGACGAACATGAACTTCTCAACGTAAAAAAGATAAAATTTACCGACGCTTTAGCAATGGTGGAGCAAAATCAAATTAAAGATGCAAAAACCGTCGTGTCGATTTTGCGTTATGCAGTTGCAAATAAATAATTTAGAACTTTGAAAAACAATCGGGTAGATTTTTCTAATCTACCCGATTGTTTTTACTCAACGCAAGTTATTCGCCTTGTCTGTCAAGTAAATCGCAAAATAAAGCGTTTTGAAAGTCAAGATAGTAGTCTTGAACGGAATCGTATATTCTATCGCTAAAATCGGCTATTTTTGCTTCTGTTGACTTTTCGTTGGGCATATTGTTAAATTTATAAGTTGATTTTGTTTCTGGAATGACTTCAATTATCTGTCTGTAAATATCCTGAGCAAATTGCGCGTATTCCACGTTTACTTCTTCGTTTTTCTTGTAGCCGTTGATCACGGTGTTGCCCAAATAAATAAATTGAGCCAGTTTTTTTAAATCTTGTTTTTTTACTGCTATGTTCATATGCATCTCCTTATTTTGTTGTATTGTGTTTTGTTGTTGCAAATTAAATTTAATTAGGTTTTTTATTAAATTGACTTGAATATCATCGAATTTCATTTTTTACCTTTTGCATAATTATTTTATTTGTACTCAATAAATACTTTATGTGCTTAATTGCTATCGCAATAAGATAATATTTAGATAGTTAAGCATTTTTAATTATCATTTATCTGTAAATAGAT
>JAIEEW010000278.1 GCA_029067255.1 Clostridia bacterium
CGGTGTAGATGTTGCGGAAGTCCTTGTCATCTTCAAAGTGCTTGCCGTATCTTTTAAAGGTGATTGACATTTTTGCATTGCAGGATTTTAAAAAGTTCTTTGTGTTTGCTATGTATTCTTTCATGGTTTGTACCTCCTGTTTGGTTTGGGTTTGTTTTGTTTCATTGATATTATTATAGCACTGTTTAACCGTGTTGTAAATACGCAAATTGCACAAAGTTTAACCGTGTATTTTAGTGAAATTTACACACGGTTAAACCGTTGGCAATATTTATAAAATTATGATATAATATAAGTAGCAAAGAAAAAGGACTGATAAAAATGGAAATCGAATACACAAAGCAAGCCGTAAAACAAATATCAAAGTATGATAAACCAACAAAAGCACGTTTAAAAGAGGCTATCGCAAAATTACCGCAAGGTGACATAAAACGCTTACAAGGTGTAACGCCTATAATTTTTCGTTTACGTGTTGGCAATTTGCGTGTATTATTTGAAATGACAAGCCAAAAAATAATTATACGAAACATTTTGCCCCGTGGTGAAGCCTATAACAATTTATAAGGAGATGTAAACAATGAGTACAAGAGAAATGATATGTAGTTTAGTAAATGACAAAGTACCAAATAATGAGCTTGAATTACTTTACCAGCTTATTTTAAAGTTTGTTCCTTCTGATCTTCCCCAACCTGACGAAATAGAGGCGTTAAGGGAAACAGAAAACGAAACAGAATTTATTTCACATAATAATATTGATTGGGATTGAAACAATAATTAACGGGAGGTAAAAATATTTATGGCAGTATCAAGAGCAAAAAGAGCGTCTAACAACAAATGGGACAAAGAGAATATGAAAATAGTTGCCTGTAAAATAAAAAAAGAAGATGCAGAAGCTTTCAAGAAATATGCAGATGATAACGCTACTACACCGAACGCATTATTAAGAAAGTACATTTATAAATGTATTGATAAAGCAGATACCGAAAATATCGGAGAATAATTTGTAAAATAATAACCAAATACACGGTTAAGCTTTGTTGTGTCTGACAATTGACATTCACTGTTTAACCGTGTTATAATATGATCAAGATAAATCAAGCAAACAGCTTGAAATTAAAATGAAAGGTCTTGATTATATTAATATGAAATGGTTTAAGGACTGCAAAACGATTGAAGAGGCAAAGGAACTTTATAAAAAGCTTTGCAGAGAGTATCACCCCGATATGAACGAGAGCGACACAACGGAGGCAATGAAATCAATTAATAACGAATTTGAGCAGGTTTTCAAGACGCTAAAGAATAAACATAGATCAGAGGATACAGACACAACAACAGACAACAAAGAGAACGGAACAGAGACACCCGCCGAATTTATGAATATTATAAATACCTTGGTTAGCTGCGAGGGCTTAACGATAGAGCTTGTAGGGCGCTGGATATGGCTTACCGGTAACACTTACCCATACAAGGACATTATAAAAAGCTTAAACTTTCGTTGGGCTAATGCAAAAAAAGCGTGGTATTTCAGAAATGAAGCGGACGCTTGCAAGAGCCGAAAGAAGTTAAGCCTTGACGAAATTAAGGAAAAATACGGTTGTCAGAGCTTTGCAGGTGTTTCAATACCAAAATTAGCAACGGCATAATATATAAAAGGTGTATCAATTGCGGTACACCTTTTTCATATTGCGGAAGCGGGTTATATATCGTCAATACATTTTCAGCCGAATTTTATAATATAAGTTATTTAGATTTCAACGTCTGATATTTTCAAGGTAAACTATATCTATAGAACATATTACTTGAAAAACTATTGTATTTTAATTTGAAAATTAGCATAAATATGCGTTATATATTTTAACTGCACTGTAATGCTACTGTACGGCTTGCTATGGCGTTTTGGTGTGCTTTTGAAAAGTTTGTTATAAAAATTAATGTGTCTTAAAACAGCGTTTAAATAGATTATAGAGCATATCCATATAGTATGTATTTGTAAGCAGGTCAAGACGGGGGAACGGATACGGGGCGGACGGTATAAGGGTATCGGGGGGTACTTTACATTTTAAAATCTGACAAAAAGTGCCATATACCCTATAGTAGGTAGTTCTCATTCATACGAGCAATTTTAAACTTTCCGAACGTTTTAACATTTTCAGTGCCGTCAGGCTTTGTATAAATTTACGAAAAACTGAGGATTAAC
>JAIEEW010000279.1 GCA_029067255.1 Clostridia bacterium
ACTCATGCCTATCGCGCCGGCAAGGAATATCGCTCCCAGTCTGTTTGCCATTGCAAGCGAAGACGCGGGTTCTTTTGTCGCAAGATACGCAAACGCGGAAAACGCTCCGCCGACAATTAAATAAGCGGGCAATACTCTCGCGCATTGCCTGACGCAACCGAAAACCGCTATCCAACAAAACGCGCCCAGCAAATAGTATGAACAATTTACTTTCTTTGCCGATATCAGCGCAAATACCATGACCGTAACGCTTGCAATAATTGCAATCAAGGGATAAATATTCTTCTTATATCTTACAAATTTCATTTCTTCAACACTCCCGCTTTTCCCAATTCTCTGGAGATAAGCATACCTATCGCTGAACCTGCGAAACACAACGCTACTACCGCGACGCTTATCCCTATTATCGCTCCTACGTTCGACGCGCCTATAAACATCGAAACCGCCTGTTTTTCACTTCCGTTCACGGTATAAAACGCGTTGTAGTATAAGTACAAAAGCGGGATCGTCAACGGCATATAAAGAGTACCCGCCGTTACGCATGCCCAATCGTTTTTATATCCCCTGAACAACAGCAATACTACTCCTTCTGCAACCACAGCGCACGCTATTATCATTACCATAGGCGGAAACATAAATATCAAAAACGCCGATAAAAACACGGATATGAAAATAAGCGCTCCGGGTTTGCGAACCTTCATCATTCCTATTACCGGAAAAATAGAAAACTGTAATCCCAGTCCCAACTGTATAATACCGAATAACGGCACGTTGACAAGAAGCGGCATAACCGCTCCGCCGATTAGAGTACACGCCGTAATGATCGCAAGAAATACTATGTCTTTTATTTTATACTTTTGAAAAACTCCTTGCTTTTTGCGTTTGTCGTCTTTTGACTCATCGATTGCCGCGTTGCGAGCGTTTTCCGAATTCGCTATCAGTTCTTTTATCAAGCGTTCGGAGTTTTGAATTTTACTTTCCATAATTTCACCTTACTTCGCAAATTTTGCCCTTTTGGATTCTGTAAACTCTATCGGCTATCGACATTGTCGACTCTCTGTGCGAAACGAGTATTATGCACATATCTTTGCGTCTGTCTACAAGAGATTTCAGTATAATGCCTTCGTTTATACTGTCGACGTTGCTTGTCGGCTCGTCAAGAAGCAAAATTTTACTTCCGCGCAAAAACGCTCTAGCAAGTCCGATTCTCTGCTTTTCGCCCGCGCTGAGATTTTCTCCCGACGGACCTACTTTGAAGTTGTATCCTTCTTCGCGAGACGCTATAAAATCATGTATTGACGCTTTTTTACATGCCTGAACTATTTCTTCATAGGTCGCGTCGCGTTTGGCTATCCGTAGATTTTCTTCAACGGTATCGTCAAAAAGATACGCGCTTTGACTAACCATCGTAACGTTTTCGAGAAGACTTTCCGTATTCACTTCTTCTATATCTTCTCCGCCGTATTCGATGCGTCCGCTGTCCTTGCTCCAAAACCTAAGCAAAAGTTTGAGAAGCGTAGATTTTCCGCAACCGCTTTCGCCTACGATCCCGACTATCTCGCCCGATCTCGCGCTTAAATCTATCTCTTCCAAAACTTTTCTGTTTTCTTCGTAACCAAATGACATGTCCTTTACTGTCAACTCGTTAAATTCAGGATTTTTACCGTCTTCTATAGGCGTTATAGCAGGCTTCTCTTCCATAAGATTAAGCACTCTGTCGCCCGACGCAAGCGTCTGAGTAAGGTTGCCAGGCAACGCCGAAATAGCAATCACCGGTCCAAAACTACCGAATACCGTAACTACCGCTATAACGGCTTCTCCTATTCCCAATATATTTTTGTTGCATAGTATTATTCCCACCGCAAGCGTGATCAATATAAAAACCGTTACCGCAAATTCCGTGATAGCGCCCGCATTGACTATATTCTTTTTCATAGAACGCGTATGAACGAGAAGTTCGTCTGAGCGCCTGTCCACCTGCGCCTTTCTCTCTTCGCCCGCGTTGTGATACAAAATGTCTTTTACTCCCTTTATGCTATCCATGAAATAAGCGTTGAACAATGAGAAGGTACGCCTGTATTCAACTCCGCTCTTCTTTAGCAACCGCGAAGAAATGAGCGGCAAGATCACGCCTATTACAACGTATCCGCACAACGCCGTCAAAGCCAGATACACGCTTGATATTACTCCCACAAAAATAATAACCGCCAAGCACACTGTCAACGCAATGCACACGGGAGAAAGCGTATGCGCGTAAAACACTTCGAGCGTTTCCACGTCGGAAGTTATCATCGCTATTATGCTGCCTTTTTTCTCCGTTTCGAGTTTTGCAGGACAAAGCCTTCTCAATGCCGCGAATATCTTACTTCTCAAAGTCGCAAGAAGTTTGAAAGCGATATAGTGATTGCAATACTGCTCCAAATATCTCAGTATCCCTCTCAATACTCCGCAAAGGACGGCTAGAGCCGCTATCGCTCCGTAAGACATTCCCACGCTTGCGCCCAACGCTTTCGCTACGCCTACCGCGCCGAACACAGTAACGCCCATAGCGCTTAAATAGCCTAGACTGCCGTTGATTACCGCAAACAACATAATATATGCAAGACTGCCGAGCATAACGATAAGTCCCGACATTATTTTGATTCCGCTTCTTCTTTCTCCGCTTTTTTTCATACTGTCGTCTCCGTGGTTTTATATCCTTCTTCCAGATACTTCTGCGTTTCGTATAGTTTTGCGTATTCTCCGTCTTGCGCCATTAGCGAAGAATGATTGCCTTCTTCCGCAACTTTGCCGTCTTTGAGAAAATAAATATTATCCGCTCCTACAACGTTTGCCAATCTGTGCGAAATCACGACGACAGTCGCTTTTTCCGACAATCGAGAGATCGCGTCCATAATTATCTTTTCACTCTCTCCGTCTATGTTTGACGTCGCTTCGTCAAAAATATAAATGTCTTTATCGGCAACCAAATTGACGGCAAGCGCAAGTCTTTGTTTTTGTCCGCCCGACAGATTTTCTCCGCCTTCGTTTATCACCTTATCTATTCCGCCGTTTTGTATTACAAAATCGTAAAGATTGACTTTTTTAAGAGCGTCGTAGATCTCTTCGTCGCTGACGTCCGGCTTAGCCAGTTTGAAATTTTCCTTTACCGTATCGTTGAAAACGTGAGTGTCGTAACTCACCGCCGCGAGTTTGGAATAATACTTATCTCTGTCCAAATTACTCAACGCCTTTTCCCCTATCCGAACGCTGCCTTGATTTGGACGCAAAGCGCCCGCGATAAGTCCGACAAGAGTCGATTTGCCGCTTCCGCTTTCTCCTACGACGGCGCTCATACCTTTGCCGAATCGCATATTCGCTCCGTCAATCGCATTTCTTTTTCCGTCGTAAGAGAATTCTACATTGTCGATTATGATTTCGCTACTTTCCGCTTGTTCATTCCCCCATTCGGGAATAGACGCGTTGAGAAGCGAATATATCTTCTTGCCCGCGCTCGCGCCGTTCATGGCAATATGGAACGCGCTTCCCAAAGCGCGCAGCGGCAGAAAAAACTCAACCGCTACGAGAATAAGAAACAGCGCGCTTATAGGCGACAAGTCTCTCGAAAAAACTCCTACGATAGCGATCGCTATTCCCATACCCGCACCGCCATAGGCTACGAGATCCATTATCGTGGTGCTTGCAAGTTGCATGACAAGCACT
This sequence comes from Clostridia bacterium, assembly GCA_029067255.1. Taxonomy (GTDB): domain Bacteria; phylum Bacillota; class Clostridia; order Christensenellales; family UBA3700; genus RACS-045. The sequence goes on from JAIEEW010000279.1 coordinate 3,703, forward strand.
TTCATAGTTATCTTTCTAAATTCTTCGGATTTAGCGTTCATTTTTTGGCTGTAAAGTTTATCCGCAGAAAAAATTTTGAGTTCCTTCAAACCTTGAACGCTGTCTAGAAAACCGTCGCCCATAGATATGTATTTTCCCCAGTATTTTGCAAAGACTTTCTTTGCGTATTTGGATACCGCTACGATAGACGCCGGAATTATCGGAACGCAAACGAGAAGCGCCGTTGCCGTACGCCAGTCTACGAACGCGCATATCGCAAAAAGAATTAAAGGCGCGATCATGGAATAAAAGAACTGCGGCAGATAAGACGAATAATACAAGTCAAGTTGTTCGATACCTTCAATACTGACTTGCGTAAGTCCCGCTATATTCATACCATCTATGCCTTTCAACCCCATCTTCAACGTCTTATCGTACGTCTTTGTTCTAAGATCTTTTTTTATTTTTGCTCCGAGATTAGATTTTAATCTGCCAATTATTACGCTCAGACACATTCTAAGAGCAATTCCCGCCAACGCGATAAAAAATATATACCAAAATTCAGAAAACGGTTTTCTATCTACAGCCGCCGATATAGCGTAACAAATACACGCTGTTACTCCCACGTTGACGAGAAGTCCCGCTACCGAAAGAAGTATCGCTCCTACAACGCCTTTTTTATCGTCCAAAAGTTTGAACAGATCTTTGTCCAACATATCCTTATCTCCTTGTGAATTATCCTACCAAAACCGCGCACGTCAAATCGGGAACGATAACAAATTCTACGTCCCTTTTCATAACAGATACGTAACCGCTCATCTCGATTTTTCCATTCAAATCTTCGCGTTCGATATCAAATACGTAACCGTATAAACTGTCGATATTTTCTGCGCGCGCTTCTTTATCTCCTATTTTAATATTGGTAAAAGAAGTGTTTTTGCAATAAAATTTCAATTTGCATCCATCTTCGGATATAGCGATTATCAATTTGTCAAGACAATTCTTTTCCAGCATTGATTTACCCATTGCGCTCGCTTCAATAGCAAAAGAAATTTCGTATATGCCCGTAGGATATTCGTCAATATCGCAGATAGTATCGAATTCCCTTCCGTATGGATCTGGAGCGCCTGCGATGGGCGGCAATTCCGCGCCTTCGTCTTTGCAACCGACGATTGCAACCGCCATACACAACAGTATAGAAAGCGACAAAACCGCGCTAATTATTTTCTTTGACATTCTTGTTTCTCTCCTTTTCTTCTTTTTTGCTCTTTCTCTTATATTTCAACGTTTCGAATAAATGTCCGAACGCAACCGTCGGATGATAAAAAACAGTTCGCGGTCCGGAAAATCTCATTACCTTGGCTATTTTCTCTCTCATTTCAGGTTTGTAACAATGTATTTTGCAGTTGGAACAAAAAGTCTTCTCATCCCCGAACGGACACTTTTCTCTTCTCTGCGTCGCATAAATCAAAAGTTCTGCGCATTCGTCGCACAATCCTTTCTTCGTCTTGTGCTTTGCCCGACAGTATATCCTTGTCATAAGTTCGAGTATACGTACGTCCTTTTCTTTTTGCATTATTCCTTCCTTCGCTTATAATATATGTTAGCCAAGACAAACTTATAAGACCTAAAATAAAAAGTCTTTCGACTTCGTTTATATTTTAGTAAGAAAAAACGTCTTTGTCAACAAAATAAGTTAGTTTTAGATAACATTTTTTTGAAATTTCCGTAAAAGCGCATTAAAATACGCGGAAAGCAATTCTTTCCGCGTATTCTTATATCCTATTAAATGTCTATTTGGGTTGAATTGTCGCTCTGATTCTTCTTATACCCGCCGAAGACGACTGCTCTTTTTCGATCTTGAAACTTCCGAGTAGACCAGTACGTTCCGCATGCGGACCGCCGCAAATCTGCAAATCAACGTCGCCTATCTGATAAACTTTAACGATTTCTCCGTATCTCGAACCGAATACTCCGACAGCGTTTTTCTCGCGCGCTTCTTCTATCGTCATTTCCGAACATACTACGGGAATATCTCTTTGAATCGCTTCGTTTACAGCATTCTCTACCGCTTTCTTTTCATCTTCGCTCAAAGGTCTTGGGAAGTTGAAATCGAATCTCAATCTTTCCGGCGTAATGTTGCTGCCCTTTTGCTGAATGGTGTCGTCGCCCAGTACTTTTTTAAGCGACGCAAGCAACAAATGCGTAGCCGTATGCAAATATGTCGTCATTTCGCTGCTGTCTGCCAAACCGCCTTTGAACTTCTGCTCTGCGCCCTGTTGCGACTTCTTGATATGCTCTTCTTGCGCCGTCTTATAACCTTCGATATCCACCGCAAAACCTTTTTCTCGGCAAATCTCTACCGTCATTTCTATCGGGAAACCGTAAGTATCATAAAGTCTAAACGCAGTCTTGCCGTTGAGCGTATCGCCCTTGACAAACTGCAAAACTTTGTCGAGTTGCTTGATACCGTCTTCCAGCGTTTTTGAAAACTTGTCGATTTCCTTAACGAGTTCGTCTTTAATTTTGACGCTGTTGCGCGCCAACTCTTCGTAAACGCCTTTGTACTGTTCTACGTATAAATTCGCTATTTCAACTAGACTTTGCGGCTCGATTCCCAACTGACGGGCAAATCTTACGCTTCTTCGAATAAGTCTTCTCAAAACGTATCCTTGATCTACGTTGGACGGAACGATTCCGTTTTCATCTCCGAGCATAAACGTAGCGGTACGAATATGGTCTGCGATAATACGCATCGCTCTCGTATCGTTTTCGTCTTCGCCGTATTTTTTGTCTGCAAGTTCTCCTATCTTCGCTATCGCTCCCGCAAACAAATCGGTTTCATACACTGACTTATAT
>JAIEEW010000028.1 GCA_029067255.1 Clostridia bacterium
AACTTACGGAATGTTGTTATTTATTCAACCGCTCGTATTCTTCGGCGAACTTTATGCACGTCCCGCTCTCTTTGCTTGACGAGAACGCAAACGTTATAATGCTCGCTCCCAAAAGCGAATTCAACGGCGAATTTATCGATATGGCTAAACGCGCGTCCAAACTCGGCGCAAATTTGACGGTATTTAGCAATATACCCGAAGTTCTTGAACTCGCGGACAACAAGATCGTTATGCCTGACGCGGATACTTTTGAAGCGCCGGTACTCTACGGTACAGCGGTAAGTTTGCTCGCTCTCAATATCGGTCTTGCAAAGGGGCTTAACGTTGATACTCCGAGAAATCTTAACAAGGTTACCATCACTTTATAGGGTGTTCGGCGGGAAGAAATTCGAATAGAATAAAACGGTATCTTTTCCGCCAAATCAATATAAGAAAAAGGTCCCAACGTACAAAAAGTATGAGGGACTTTTTCTTGTATTACCTTGACAAAAAATCTTTCCGTTTTTTCTCTATTCGCCTTCCTTCCCGCAGAACGGGGGTGTATCAGGGGGTAAATCATTAGAATTATAAGACTCAGTTCGTCGAGCATTCATTCGACAAGAAAACCGTTTTTTCTTACTGTATATCTACCTTTCTGCCAAACGGGTTTGGGTTGTTACTATAATTATGACTCCAGATTGTCTTTATATTAAAATTGCCAGTACAACGAAATTCTTTCCCTACCGTCATATTGAGCGGAGCGTAAGCGAAGTCGAAATATCTATTGTAACAAAATCAGTTTGACTTATAAAATTTATCAATTATATTTGTAAAAACTAAAAGGAGCGAATCTAATTCGCTCCTTGATAATTGCGTTTATTATATCAAATTACTTCTTTTTGTTTTCCGCTTCCCATTCGGCATACAGCGCTTCGGCATACGTCTGAGCGTCTGTTTCCGTCATGAATTTAGGTATTTGGAAATACTCTACGTCTTCTTCGTTTGCGTCGTCGTCAACGTATTTGATAACAACTTTATCTTCGTCGTTTTTGCTGAGCGTCGCTTTACGCGTTCCGCTTACTACCGAACCTTCAGCGTATTGCAAATTGTTGGGTTCTTTTACAAAGTCGTTGAGATTGAGTCTGTACATATAACTATACGTATTTTCTATATAATACATATAGTCGCCGATAACGGAAATCGTCAACCAACTTGAATTTATCGCTTCTTCGCTCAATTTGTCAACGATTGCGTTTTTGTCATTGTAATCAACTTTATAGAGCGCGTTGCTCAATACGAAGTACATTTCGTTTTCGTCTATTTTGACGATTTTAGCGCCCGTAGACGAAAGCGTAGCCAACGTTTGGGTATCGTTTACGTTCGCGTCTTTTGCCAAAGGCTTGTACATTGTAAGCGTAGCCGCGGACATATCCAAAACGCCTTTGTCAAAACCTAAGTTTACTATGTTGGATAAAGCGCTGACCGCAAATTTCTTTTCTTTGGAAGGATCGAGCGTGAAATCGTCGCCAAACTTATATCCGTAAGTCGAAGTCGTCTTTGACGCGTCGTTTGCTAACATCGCTTTGGTATAGAACAAAACGTTTTCCTTAACGTCGTAAGATACGAGCGAATAAGTAAACTGTTCTTTAAGATTGTTGCCGCTATCGGGATATGTCGAATCCGTCGTAACTTCCTTTACTTCTCCGTCTACGTAAACGAAAACGTTGTTGTTACGGCGAGCGTTGTTCTCTGAAGACTTTACAAAGAATACGGTCGTCGACTTTGAAGTGAAAAGTACGGAACTTATTTCTTCCGAAATAGCCGTCGGCTTTTTATCTACCTTAGAATTGTCGTAACCTACTTTATTGAGCGTATTATCCGAATAATAGATAAATTCTTTTTCCGTAAATACGTACTGAACGGAATTCGTCGAAAGCGTAGCGATTTCCTGCGTCTTAGTTCCGTCGATCTTAGTACGGAAAGCGACGAGTTGAGACGTCAAAACGTTGCTTTGATTGTCCGTCTTCGTACTCGGCGAAAGATAATATATCCATTCTCCATAGATATAGAAACCGCCGTTGGACGCGGAAGTATAGAACATTTTGGGAACAACGACGTCTGTCTTGCCCAAAGAACCGTCTTCGTTGATTTCGCTCTTCATAATGCTTCCCTTTACGGAAGCCTTTCCGAAATAGTTGTCCTGCGGTTTTGTAATATTCGCAGTAGCGTCCATACCGTTGACGTAATAGAGATATCCGCCTTGTTGAATAACAAGTCCGCCGTTGTTGACAACTTCGCTGTCCTTGTATTCCGTAGTGCCGATAGGACCGTATTTAGAAGAATCGCACGCTGCGAAAACCCCTACCGCCATACAAATCACAAGGCAAAAAACTAAGATTTTGTAGAATTTTTTCATTATCGAAACTCCCATTCTCGGATTGATTACATTATAACAAGTATAATTATAATATAATGCGGGCGATATTGCAATAAGATTTTTAACAATTTTTGTACTTTTTAGGCGCCGTTCGTTTTTTAACTTGCATTTATTTACCCGATTCAAACGCCGTACGCGGACAAGTATTCAATAGAAACCCTAAAAACGCAACAGAACGGCTACGCTTATAGCGCAGTCGTTCCGTAAATGATTTTGGAGAATTGACTTAATTAAAATGTTGCTTTGAAATCGCTATATCAAAGTATTTCGGAAAGAGCGACGGGTCTGCCTTCGTCCAAAGACTTTTTCGCGGCTCTGCCTATCACTACCGCCTGCAAGCCGTCTTCTATACTCACGGGTACGGGCTTGTGGTTGACTATGCAATCAATAAACTGCGTAATTTCGTCTACGTACGCTTGCATATATCTTTCAAGGAAGAACAGCAAAGGCTTTTCCGCCGTTACGCCGTCCGCGTTGGAAATAACTGCGTTGGACGCGCTGTCGTTGGAAATAGCCACCTGACCGAGTTCGCCAAACGCTTCGGCTCTTTGGTCGTAACCGTAAGTCGCTCTACGGCAATTGTCGATGACCGCCAACGCCCCGCTTTTGAGTTTCATAGTAATGACCGCGGTATCTATATCTCCCGCTTCGCCGATAGCCTTGTCTACCATTACTCCGCCCATAGCGAATACGCTTTCTACTTCTTCACCCGAAAGGAATCTTACCATATCGAAATCGTGTATAGTCATATCAAGGAATATTCCCCCGCTGACTTTGATATACGATACGGGCGGCGCGGCGGGATCTCTCGAACATATCTTCAATACGTTCAGAGCGCCTATCTTGCCTTGTTTTACCGCTTCTCCGACCGCTTTGAAATTGTGGTCGAAACGACGGTTGAAACCTACCTGATACTTAACGTTGCTTTTTGCAAGCGCCGCTTTTACTTCATTTATTTTGCTGATATCGTGATCGACGGGTTTTTCGCAAAAGACGTGTTTGCCCGCTTTTATCGCTTCTATCGAAATAGGAGCGTGAGTATCGGTGGACGAACAGATAAGCACCGCGTCTATCTCCTTATCCGAAAGGATCTCGCGGTAATCTTTCATTGTCTTTTCCACGCCCATACTTTCCAACCATTTTTGCGTTTCTTCGTTCATAAACGGGTCGGCAACGCTCTTAACAGTCGCGCCTTTGACGTAACGCATAATGGATTCGCAATGAACTTTTCCTATACGGCCTGCGCCTATAATACCGATTTTTATCATAAACATTTACTCCTATCTATTACTGTTAAATCGTTCCGTCCCACGTGGAAACTTTTGTGGACTTTGCTTCGTGTTCGTCAAACCAGTGCGTGGTAACCGTCTTGCTGTCGGTATAGAACTTGAAACTGTCGCGACCCAAACAATGCAGATCGCCGAAGAAAGAATACTTATGTCCAGTAAACGAGAATACGCCGACAGGAACGGGAATACCTACGTTTACGCCTACCATTCCACCGTGGGTATTGCGTACGAATTCTCTCGCATAGTAACCGTT
>JAIEEW010000280.1 GCA_029067255.1 Clostridia bacterium
GAACTTATAGTAGGAGACGCTCAAGCGTTGGCAACAGCGAAAGAGATGATAGACTTACGTGAAGACCAAATTGAACGTTACAACGATTACGTGAAGGAACAGCGTTCTATGAAACGTAAATAATAATACAGATAAATAATAGGACTAGATTTCTCCACTGCGGTCGAAATGACGGGAGAGAAGACTAACTTTCGCTATTCTACCGTCATATTGAGCGAACAGAGAAATGCTCATTACCCGTCATATTGAGCGGAGCGATAGCGAAGTCGAAATATCTAATAAATCAGTATTAAGTCCGCTGTCTAATACAAGAGTTAATTTAATCTGATAAAGAATCAATATAAAAGTCCTACTGATTTATACGGAGTAAAATCTCTTTGAAGAATCGTGAGACGACGCTGAAGACAAGCAAGAAAAAAGTAGCCTTTTTGTCCTCAGGACGGGACGCGCCCCATAAATATACAAAGCGTCCCGTCCAATTTTTATAAAGCGATATAGGGAATAGCCTAAAAATAAATGAACGGTCAAATAAAAAGAGAACGGAAAATCCGTTCTCTTTTTATTTTGAGTTTGCAATATTAATACATGCCATCGCCCATATTCGGCGCTACAGGAGTAGGCGGTTCGGGAATATCCGTAACCAAAACTTCCGTAGTGAGCAGGGTAGAAGCAACGCTTGCCGCGTTTTGCAATGCGGAGCGCGTTACTTTTGTCGGATCGAGAATACCGTTTTCGATCATATCGACGTATTTGTCGGTCAAAGCGTTGTATCCGTAGGAGTAGCCTTTTTTGCTGTTGAGAATGTTGTTTATTACAACTCCGCCGTCTACGCCAGCGTTGTAGCAAATTTGTTTGATAGGCTCTTCCAGCGCTTTTATTACGCACGCGCCGCCGGTCTTTTCGTCGCCTTCGAGAGCATCGACTACGCTCTTAACTTTCGGTATAATGGAAAGAAGAGCAACGCCGCCGCCAGGGATTACGCCTTCTTCGACAGCCGCGCGGGTAGCAGACAAAGCGTCTTCGATTCTCAACTTCTTTTCCTTCATTTCAATTTCAGTCGGAGCGCCAACGTTGATAACCGCTACGCCGCCTGCGAGTTTAGCAAGTCTTTCTTGAAGTTTTTCTTTATCGTACTCGGAAGTCGTCTCGGCAATTTGCGATTTGATGGAATTGACTCTTCCTGCAATGGACATTTCGTCGCCGTTGCCGCCAACAATAGTGGTATTGTCTTTGTCGACTTTGATTTGCTTAGCGCGACCGAGTAGGGTAAGATTAGTATCTTTGAGTTCGTAGCCGATTTCACTGGAAATCACCGTGCCGCCCGTAAGTATCGCGATATCTTCAAGCATAGCCTTTCTTCTGTCGCCGAAGCCGGGCGCCTTTACTGCAACGCAGTTGAGAATACCTTTGAGTTTGTTGAGTACGACAGCCGTCAAAGCGTCGCCGTCCATATCTTCGCAGATTATAAGCAGTTTAAGACCGTTCTGAACTACTTGTTCGAGTATCGGCATAATGTCTTTGCTCGAAGATATCTTCTTGTCTGTAATAAGGATATAAGCGTCGTCCAGTATCGCTTCCATCTTATCGGTGTTGGTTACCATATAAGCGGAGATATAACCTCTGTCGAATTGCATACCTTCGACGGTAAGAAGTTCTGTCTTTGTGGACTTAGATTCGTCGACGGAAATAACGCCGTCTTTGCCTACTATTTCCATTGCTTTGGAAATGTATTCGCCTATAGTCTCGTCTGCTGCGGATACGCTTGCAACCTGAGAAATAGCGGCAGATGAGTCAATGGGTTTGGATATCGCTTTCAACTCTTCCACAACCGCGTCCGCAACTTTATTGATACCTTTTTTCAAGATCATCGGGTTTGCGCCTGCGGCTACGTTTTTAAGTCCTTCTTTGATGATCGCCTGAGCAAGTACGCAAGCGGTGGTAGTGCCGTCGCCGGCAACATCGTTGGTTTTAATGGACACTTCTTTGATAAGTTGAGCGCCCATATTCTCGAAAGAATCTTCAAGTTCTATTTCTTTTGCGATGGTTACGCCGTCATTCGTGATAAGGGGAGCGCCGTATTTTTTGTCCAACACAACGTTACGTCCCTTAGGACCGATAGTAATTTTAACAGCGTTTGCTACCGCGTTTACGCCCGCTTCAAGGCTTCTTCTGGCTTCTTCGCCGTATTTAAATTTCTTAGCCATTGTTCATATACCTCCGAATTAGTTTTCAACTATTGCAAGCACGTCGCTTTGTTTGAGAATGGTTACTTCCTCTCCGTCAAGTTTGAAATCGCTGCCCGCATACTTATTGTAGAGTACAGTATCGCCGACTTTGATTTGCATAACGACTTCTTTGCCGTCGATAGTTCCGCCGGGACCTACTGCCAAAACTTTTGCCATTTGCGGTTTTTCCTGCGCGGAGTCTGGCAAAACAAGACCGCTGGAAGTCTTGGTTGCGCTTTGCACTTCCTGAATTACTATTCTGTCAAATAATGGTTTTATTTTCATAAATAAATACCTCCTTTATTTTAGCACTCGAAC
>JAIEEW010000281.1 GCA_029067255.1 Clostridia bacterium
GCGCTTCCGTTGATAAGTAATACTTTCATTTTTTATCTCCTTTACATTTATATATCGTTATGTGTTTTTACAATTCTCGCAATCTCCCGCGATACGTCGCTTGGCAAAACTCCGTACTCGCTGAATTCATCTTTAAGTCCCTTCGCCGCCTTTGCTGTAAGAAAAGCCGCCGAATACGCGCTTTCTATTAGGCTACGTCCCTGAGACGCCATACCTAGAATAACGCCGCTCAAAGTATCTCCGCTACCGCCTTTGGACAATTCTGCCCCGCCGTTAACTACCAAATAAACTTCGTCGCCGTCCGTAACTACCGTACTTGCGCCTTTAAGCAAAACCTTGACCATATACTCTTTCGCAAACGATTTTGCAACGCCTATCGGATCGTCTGAAATTTCTTCCATAGATAATCCTGTCAGTCGCGACATCTCTTTGATATGCGGAGTTATTACAACGTCGGCTTTCGCATTTTTTAATACGCTCGTATCCAACGCAAGAGAATTAAGACCATCCGCGTCAACGACCGCTTTTACACAATAGTTTGTCAGTATATAAGACAGGATTTTGAAATTTTCTTCATATTTATTCCCTATACCCATACCTATCGCGACAGCGTCAACGCCTTTCATAGCCAAATCAAATTTTTCTTTGTCGAAAAGCATGTACCCGTCTTTGTCGCTCATCCCAAACGCCGTACTTTCCCATACTGCCGCCGCAACGTTACTAACATGCGATTCAGGAACTATCAAATTATTAAGTCCGCCGCCGCACCTAAGCGCGCATAAACCTGCGTTTGCGAGTTTGACTGCGCCCAAATAATTATTACACCCGCCGATAATGGCGCTTTTGCCGTAGGTACCTTTATGAGTATCGTTCTTCCGTTTTGGGAAAAGCAAAGAAATATCGCTTTCTTCAACTATTTTGCAACCGTCCGAATATAGTCCTATTCCAACGTCTATTACGCTCAATTTGCCTGTCGAATCCTTGCCTGAGTTAAGATACAGTCCATTCTTAGGATACTGAACGGTAATTGTTTCGTCGGCTTTTACGCATATGACGCTCTTGCCGTTGTCGCCGTTGAGCCCGCTTGGAATATCCACGCTTATTTTATACGCGCGACTATTATTGATTCGCTCTATCACGTCAGCATACCTTTGTTCGGGAGCGCCTTTGAATCCCGTACCGAATATGCAATCCAAAATAATATCGCAATCGTAATCGCACTCGGATTCGAGATAGATTCTGTCAAAGCCTTTATCTTTAAGTCTGCCCAGATAATATCTGCCGTCTACGCTCGCAGGTTCTTCCACAAGATAGACGTAAGGCTTTATGCCGTTGTCAATCATGATTTCTGCAAGCGCAAGACCGTCGCCGCCGTTGTTGCCTTTACCGCATATTATATATATTCTACCATGCCACTTGAAAGACGAAAAAATCTTTTCCGCTACTCTGCGCATAAGTTGAGCCGACTCAACTCCGCTTTCAATAGTCAATCTGTCGCAATAAGCCATTTCTTTTGCTGTAAGCGCAATCTTCATAATTCTCCTTGCATTATATGCTCATATACGCATACGTTCATTCGAAATCGTCGTCCACTACTTTGATTGTTGCCAACGCTTGGGAAATATCTTCCCACTCGTATCCCCTGTATTGCAAAAACCTTATCAATTTCGCTCTATTCTTTGGATCGGACAGATCCATTCCCGCGCTTTTCTTTTTTGCAAGTCTATTGCAAGAATCGTTAGCCGGTATCTTTGCCAGTTCTTCGTCTATTATACTTTCGTCTATGCCCTTGACTTTCAACTCGTTTCTTATTCTCGTCTTTCCCTTTATATTAGAGTTGAACGCAATATACGAACGGGCGTATTCTTTATCGTTGATATATCCGTATTTCTTACACTTATCTACGGTATAGTCTACTATTATTTTGCCGTATCCTTTATCGTACAGTTTATTAGCAAGACCTTTTGCGGTAGGAGTGTATTTGCTTATATACGTCAAAGCGTAATCAAACGCCTTGTCCTTATCGCTGTCAAAAATAAGTTTGTCAAGTTCCGTTTGGCTTATCTCTTTGCCAATCTCCAACTTGTGATTGTAAATCGCTATCCTGCTTACTCCCGCGTAAAACTTACCGTCAAGAAAAAGATTCGCTCTGTCGATATTTTTAGACTGCGGAGTTATCGCGGTAATCTTCATACTTTTCTTCCGCCTTTTTTATTGTTAAACTTTGCTTTGTTGACGTCTTTACGCGAGTTGCGTTTGTCTGCCGCTTTAACGTTTTCCCTTCGTCCGACTTTTGATAGATTACGTTTTTCAGATTGAGAACGCGCTATCGCCTGTTCTTTTGTAGGTTTTATCAAGCATTCTTCTCCGAAACCTATCAAATCTTCTCTGCCCGCTTCTTTCAAAGCCTGCGAAATAATCTCATAGTTGCTTTTCTTTCTATACTGCATAAGCGCGCGTTGAAAAGTCTTTTCCTTCTTTGTCTTCGCAACGTAGACTGGTTGCATGGTATCGGGGTTTATTCCGGTGTAATACATGCAAGTCGATTTCGTGGACGGCGTGGGATAGAAATCCTGCACCTGCTCAGGCATATATCCTATTGACTTGAGATACTGCGCAAGTCTGATCGCGTCTTTTAG